>CALMOO010000509.1 GCA_937871705.1 uncultured Hymenobacter sp. | reverse complement strand
GGTTCAGTTCCTGCGGCGGGCAGGGGTAGGCCGAGGTCGAGTGCGCAATCATGAGGTTGTCGAGGCCCACGTAGGCCACGGCATCCGTGATTTCCTGCTGCGTGCTCATGCCGGTGCTCAGCATTAGGGGGCGGCCGGTGGCGCGCACGCGGTCGAGCAGCGGCTTGTCGGTCAGCGAAGCCGACGCCATTTTGTAGAGCACAGGCTGGAATTGCTCCATGAAATCGACCGACGGCTCGTCCCAGCACGAGGCAAACCAGTCGATGCCCTTGGCCTTGCAGTAGTCGTCGATGGCGGTGTACTCGGCTTGGCCAAACTCAGTCTTGCGCTTGTAGTCGATGTAGCTCATGATGCCCCAAGGCGTCTCGCGCATCTTCTCCCACTGGTCTTTGGGCACGCACAACTCGGGGGTGCGCTTCTGAAACTTCACCGCGTCGCAGCCGGCCGTTACGGCCGCATCGATAAGCTGGCGGGCAATGTCAAGCGAGCCGTTGTGGTTAATGCCGATTTCGGCAATGATGTAGCACGGCTGGCCGGGGCCAATGGCGCGGTTTTTCTTGATTTGAACAGTCGGCATGACGAGTAGTTGGTGGGCAAAAAACGAAGGGTAGATACGTAACAAACAACCTACTAATTTCAGGGCTGGGCAGATTGCCTACCCCCTCTCAAGCGATGACGCAGACCGCTGAGTTTTATTTTATTCGGAGCCGTGGTTGGGCACCGGTGCATCGCCCTGGCAGCTGATAATCAGCTCGGCCAGCTCGCGAAACGCGCCGTGGCCGCCACGGGCCTGGCACCGATAATCAGCTGCTTCGCGGGCAAAAATGGTAGCATCGCCGGGGCAAGCCGCCAGCCCCACCAAGCCCAGGATAGCCACGTCGTTGGTATCATCGCCAATAAAGGCCACCTGCTCGGCCGTGAGGCCGGTACGCGCCAGAATCTCCCCGAGCAGCGGCGCCTTGTCCTTGATGCCTAAGTGCAACTCCGTGATTTTGAGCTTCTCGGCGCGCTTGCTCACCGAAGGCGAGCGCTCACCCGTGACGATGCCCGTCTCGACGCCCACGGCGCGTAGGCGCTCTACCCCCATGCCATCGCGGATGTTGAAGCGCTTCAGCACTTCGCCGCTTTCGCCGTAGTACACGCCGCCGTCAGTCAGTACGCCGTCACAGTCAGTGAGTACGAGCTTAATGCGGCGGGCTTTAGCAGCAAGGTCAGCGTGCTTCATGGGTGGCTATAGTGAAATTCAATCCGAAATTAATACTGTTCTAGTTAGATAGCTGTCCAGCCGCCATCCACCACCAGATTGGCTCCCGTCATGTAGGCCGAGGCATCGGAGGCCAGGAACACCACCGCCCCTTGATAATCGGTAGGCGCGGCCATGCGGCCCAGCGGCGTCTTGGCGCTGTACTGCTTCACGAAGAAGGCATCCTGGCTATTCTCTACCCCCCCCGGTGACAACGTATTGACTCGCACGCCCTTGGCACCCCAATAAGCCGCCAGGTATCGAGTAAAATTCACCACTGCGCCCTTGGTCATGGGGCAGGAAGGTGATTTATAAAAGGTTTGCTCACCCGCTTCATTGCGGTAAATACTCTGGTCGGGCCCCACGATGCCGTAGGTACTGGCCACGTTAATAATGGAGCCGCTGCCTTGCTCGGCCATGGGCGTACCAAAAACCTGCGCCGCGAGGAAAATACCTGTCACGTTCACTTCCAGCACTTGCTTGAACGTAGCCAGCGGGAAGTTCTCAAACTTGCTGAGGTCGGCGGCCAGCGCCGGGTTCTCAAACATGTCGTTGATGGCCGCATTGTTTACCAGCACGTCGATGTGGCCGAAATGGGCAATAATTTCATTACGCGCCGCCGCCAGCGACTCGGGCGACGTCACATCCACCGCCAGGGGTAGGAGTATGCTACCGGGCTAGCTGGCCGCT
>CALMOO010000508.1:689-2878 GCA_937871705.1 uncultured Hymenobacter sp. | reverse complement strand
GCGGCTACAAACGCCCGAGCGCGCTGCGCAAATAGCCCAGGCCATGGCCCGCAACTTGCCCAACCCGGCCCAACTCCTGGCCCTACCCCTCGACCAACTGCTGCAGCGCGCTCAAGCCTTGCTGCGCACTACGCCCGGCGGGCTGCCGTTTCAGCCCGTGCTCGATGGCGACACCCTACCCCAGGAGCCGCTCGAAGCCCTAGCGGCTGGTGCCATGCGCGGCGTGCCCCTCCTCATCGGCACCAACCTCGACGAAGGCAACCTCTTCGTGCCCGACGAGGCCACCGGCCAGCACCTCGAGCGCCTGCTTGAGCCTTTTATGCCCGCCGAGCAGGCCCGCCGCATTGCCCGCCACTACCCAGCCACCCGCGCCGGGCAGGCCGAGTTGGCGACGGATACCGTATTCTGGCTGCCCGCCTTGCAGCTGGCCGAGCACCAGCTGCCGCATGCTCCCGTCTGGATGTATCGCTTCGACTGGAGCATCCCCAGCGGCAAGCCCATCGCGGGCGCCTTTCATGCCCTGGAGCTGAGCTTTGTCTGGGATGCCCTGGGCACGCCCGCAGCCCAGGTTTTTCTGGGCGATGCCACCGCACCCCAGCCGCTGGCCGATGCCATGCACGAAGCCTGGCTGGCCTTTGTCCACCACCAGCACCCCAACCGGCCCGATTGGCCGGCCTATGAGCTGCCAGCGCGGCCAACGCTGATTTTTGCTACCCCTCTGCACCTTGACCATGACCCACAGGGCGAGAAACGCCAACTCTGGCACCATACGGCTTTGGCTTAGCAGCGGCGTATGATTTGGGTAGTAGTCGGTACTGGCAGTCACTAGTTGATTTTTGCACCGACTAAACTGCGCTGGTGCTCAATAAGAAAACTAAAATTAGCACAAGTCTATTTTACTTCCGGCTCCTAAATTAATTAAGATTAACCGGTTATGTACAGGCATTTTGCATTGATTAGCTGGCTATTTAAATCCGCTTCTCCCGAAACATCGCCTTGAATTATGCTTTATAAATTTCAAAATAGCCAACACAAATTATCACCAATAAAAAGTTGACGACTACAAGCGCAGGTTTATAAAAAATATTTTTATTATTAATATCCTTTAACTATAACTTTCGTAGAGATTTATGCATTTACATTTGTCTTAATAATTCCCAACCCCATAAAATAACATGGCTCTAAATTTCGATGAGTTCCAGAAAGTAGTAGAAACAGCACAGGTAGCGGACGCGGTAAAAGGCGATTTGAAACGCAGCCTTAAAAAAGTAACCAGCGCCTTGGATAATTTGCATGCTGCGCTCGGCGAGATGGAAACCGTACTTGCTGACGACTACGTGCCACCTGGCCGCAAGCCTCGCAAACCCCGCGCTACGCAAGAAGGCGATGAAACCGCTGCCGGTGCCGCACCTAAAAAGCCCGGCCGGCCGAAAAAAACAGTGGAGTAAAACGATTTTTGCGCTAAGATTTTAGCCCCAGTCTTACAAAAAGGCTGGGGCTTTTCTCATGCGAATTTTTCGCAATCCGCCGCTTAATAAAATTATTTCCAGCCCAGCCGCGCAGATGCCAAAAAGCACTGAGCTAGCAGCTCACTCCAACTTGGCAAAAGCAACTGTGTTTTGCGCTGGACATCAGCCAAAAAGTGACCATACGGGCGAAAATCTGCTTGCGCCTTGGCAAGTCGCTCCGCCTGCTTTGGCAACGAGTAAGTTAAGTAGCAGCATAAATAATGCTATTAGATGCAGGCTGCTAAAAACAGTGTTAGCGGGCGTACTAACTGGTTGGCGCAGGCGGTAGCGCGCCTGGCATCTGATTAAATAGCGAAGTGCAGATGCTCAAGTTTATTTGTAGGCATAGCGGCTATGAATTAGTAAGCTTTCACAAAAAAACCGGACTTGCTGGGTCCGGTTTTTTCGCAACGAGCGACCAGTTACTACCCCCCTGCTACTGCTGAAGACGCCGCAGCGCCAGCAGGCACAGCGCCACCGAGCCAGAAACCCGAATCTCGCCGCGCAAAATTCGCTCCTCTACCTCGGCCAGCGGCACATTCACTACCTCGATGGCCTCGGTTTGGTCGAGGTGCTGGGCGGCCACCTGGCGCACGTTGCGAGCCAGGAAAAAGTAGATGGTATTGGTGTCTTTGGTGGGGTTGTCGATGACGTGCAGCAACGGCTCTACGTCGTCGGAAG
>CALMOO010000508.1:0-679 GCA_937871705.1 uncultured Hymenobacter sp. | reverse complement strand
TTTTTGGCCCGGTAGCCTGTTTCTTCAATCAGTTCGCGCTTGGCGGCGGCCAGCGGCTCGGTTTCGTCCTCGTCGATGACGCCGCCGGGCAGCTCCAGCAAGATTTGCCCGGCCGCGTGCTTGTACTGGCGCACAAACAGCACCTCGTTATCGGCCGTCACCGGAAAGGTCAGCACCACATTGGGGCGCACGCTCACGAAGTAGTCGTCGAGCACGTGCCCACTGGGCAGCTCCACGTGGTCGCGCCGCAGCTTGTACCATTTGTGGTCGAATACCAGCGTGGAGCTTAGCGTTTTCCAAGGCTTTATTTCTTGCGACATACGGGTGAGTTAAGCTGAATAAGGGGGGTAGGGCAATGGGCCGGCCCGCAAGATTACGCCGGGCAGCCAGCTTTCTACTACAGAAAAAATCCTCTCGCCGGGGCAGGCGAGAGGATTAATGTGCAATTTAGGCGGGCAGTATACGACGGGGTTAGAGCGCTTCTGCCACGCTCTCATCCAGGTCCAGGCTGCTCACCAGCTCCTCGCCCATGAGGTGGCGTAGGGTGTTGTGCAGAGTCACGAGCTGCTTAAAAATGTCGTGCTCGGGCCGCAGGTCGGGCGCGGTTTGCGGCGACTTGAAGTAAAACGAGAGCCACTCCTGAATGCCCGACATGCCGGCGCGCTTGGCCAGGTCCATG
>CALMOO010000507.1 GCA_937871705.1 uncultured Hymenobacter sp. | reverse complement strand
AAGTTAGCAGGCTACCCCGCCGCCCAACGCCAAAAAGCCCCGGCTTGGTGCCGAGGCTTCTTAATTTCAACAAAACCTACTTCTCTAGCAACGTTAAAAAGGCAATTGGTCCAGCTCAGGCTCCTGGCGCAGGCTCACGGTTTCTTCGACGCTTTGGGTGGCAGCATTGCCATTGCTACTACCTGGCCGGCCACCGAGCAGTGAGATTTCATCGGCAATAATTTCGGTGATATAGCGGGTTTGCTGGTCTTTATCTTGGTACTGGCGGGTGCGCAGCTTGCCCTCTACGTACACCTGAGTGCCTTTTTTCAAGTACTTCTCAGCTAGCTCAGCCAAGCCGCGCCACGCCGAAATATTGTGCCACTCGGTGCGCTCTACGCGAGTACCCTGCTTGTCTTTGTAATACTCGTTAGTAGCCAATGTGAAGTGCGCTACGCTGTTTCCACCTTCCAAATGGCGTACTTCAGGGTCCTTGCCCAAGTTGCCCACCAGGATTACTTTATTTACTCCGGCCATGTTCTTAGTGACTGAATGATGAGGTAAAATATGCCAGAAGCAGGGAGCTTTTGACAACTTAAAGATACGAACTTACTAACAATTTTGCAAATATTATTAGTAGTATATTTCTTAAAATATTAGCATGGATAATTCAGCATAATTACTGTATACAGCTTTGTATTTACGGCTTATGCAATCATATAATGAGCTTTTTATCAATACTTCAACAAGTAATTGCTGATTAGCACTGGCTTTGGCAATTGCTCAATTTCAGCTGCTGAATATGCTCGCAGTCCCGTATCGCGCAATGCAGCTTCGGGTAAAGGCGCAGCCAAGTCTACGGTGTGAAAACGCGCCTCTAGTTTCTGATGACTCAGTACATGGCGGAGGGTAGGCGCGGGCCGGTCCTCGGCAACAAGCTGGCTATTCCAAATGCCGCCTAGGGCTTCGACGTGGCGTAGCACTTCGGCTGCAGTCATGGTGGCCGTCTCCGTTTCGGCGAGGGCAAAGTCATAGAGACCCTGCCAGATGTCGCCACTTGCTCGCTCTTTCAAATAAAGCTGCTCGCCGTAGCGCAGTACGAAGTAGTGGAAGTAGCGCGTACGCGACGCTTTGGCCTTGCTCTTGACGGGTAGCAGCGCTACCTGCCCGTGCTGAAACGCCCAGCACTGGCTTTGCAGCGGGCAAAACAGGCAATCGGGCTTGGCCGGTGTGCACTGCAAAGCACCAAACTCCATGATAGCTTGGTTGAACTCAGCGGCGTGCGCTGGGGGCAGGTGCTGGTCGGCTAGCGCCTGAAACTCTTTGCGCGAGGCCGGTGCTGCAATGTCGGAATGCAGTCCAAAAATGCGCGCGAGCACCCTGAAAACGTTGCCATCGAGCACCGCCACTGCCTCACCAAAGGCAAAAGATGCGATTGCTGCCGCCGTGTAAGGCCCTACCCCCCTGAGTAGCCGCAGCCCCGCGTAGGTGCTTGGAAAACGCCCTCCAAACTCCGAAACTACCTGCTGCGCGGTATGGTGCATATTGCGTGCCCGCGAGTAGTAGCCTAAGCCCTGCCAGTGGCGCAGCACCTCTTGCTCGGGAGCCGCAGCTAGGGCATGCACAGTTGGGTAAGATGCCAGAAAATCAAGGTAATACGGCAAACCTTGTGCAACTCTTGTTTGTTGCAGAATAACTTCTGAGAGCCAAATGGCGTAGGCGTCGTGGGTGTGCCGCCAAGGCAAGTCGCGGCGGTGGCGTGGGTACCAGTCCAGCAGGGCTGAAGCCAGGAAGCCGACGGGTGGAACAACGGGCAAAGAATCGGTAGAAGCAAGCAAGAGAATGAGGCAGAATAATTTGACAAATGTCAATTTTGAATTGGTACGTTGGCTAAACGGAAAAAAAGGAGTACCTTTGCGGTCCTGTTTCCAATGGCAAACCCCTTACCGGGCAAGGGCTTACGCCGGAAACCGGAGGTAAAGCCGTCCGACATATCATTTTTTTTCACTTCCAGTACCCCCTTACCAACGTGACCAAAGCTGAGGTAATTTCCGAAATTTCGCAGAAAACCGGCATCGAAAAAGCCGATGTGCTGACAACCGTAGAAGCCTTCTTCAAAGTAGTGAAGGACTCTATGACTGAGGGCCACAACATTTACGTGCGTGGCTTCGGCTCGTTTGTAAACAAGAAGCGCGCCCGCAAAGTAGCCCGCAACATCTCCAAGAATACCTCGCTCATTATTGACGAGCATTTCATTCCGAGCTTTAAGCCTAGCAAAACGTTTGTTGCCAAAATCAAAGGCAGCAAGAAAGTAGTAGGCGAAGACGCTCCCCAAACCAAGGCTCCTAAGGCAGCCAAAGGTACTAAGAAAGCCAAATCCTAAGCTTGGGCTGAGGTGAGAGAAGTGGTGGGGTGATGAAGGCGACGTATTGACAGTCAGAATTTTGTATTCTGCTGCTTACGCTCTCTTCATCACCCCAGCGCTTTCTACTCTTCTACTTTTTCGACGCATGGCGCTCTCTCGCACCAATACTCACCAAGCTATTCTGCTAGTAGGCGCTTTGGCGCTGGCTGGCGGGCTATACGCCTTGCCTAAGGGCATTGTAAAGCCTAAGGAAGGCAAAGCGGAGTTAGGACAGGATGCCACCCGCACCGCTAACCGCGATGGCGGTGGCATAGCCACTAATGGCTCGAAAGCTGACGCTTCGTCGGGGCCCCGCCCAGCCGAAACAGGCACTGTAGCTACTGCAGGAGCCAGCAGCACTGCGGCAGCGCCACATACGCAAGCCAAGCCGGAACAGCGGCGTGCGCTGGATGGCTTACTGGTGCAATACCAGAGAGCGACTGATGCGGCTACCCGCCGCCAAGTAGCTACCGCGCTAGCTACTACTTACCAGGCCGTGCAGCGCTTCGACAGTGCGGGCTACTACTTGGCTACGGTGGCCGAGGCGCAGCCTAGCGAGAAGGGCTGGCAGAAAGCTGCTGATGCTTATTTTGAAGCATACAGCTTTGCCTCTTCGGAGGAGCGCAAAAAAATGTTAGGCGAAAAGGCCCGGGAACTCTACGACAAAGTCTTAGCAGTTAACCCGAATAACCTGGATGCTAAAACCAACCTAGGCATGGCCTACATGAGCAGTGATAACCCGGTGAAGGGTATTTCGCTGATGCGGGAAGTGCTGGCACAAGACCCTAAGAACGAGAAAGTATTGTATAATCTCGGTGTTTTGGCCATCCAGAGCAACCAGCTCGACAAAGCTGCCGAGCGCTTCTCACAACTCGTTAAGGTAAACCCAAACAATGTGGAAGGCCAGTTTTACTTAGGTGTGACATTGGCACGTACCAACCGGCCAGCCGAAGCAAAAGTGGCCTTTCTCAAAGCCAAAAGCCTCAGCCAAGACCTGGCTCTTGCCGCGTCGGTCAACGAGGAATTAGCTAAATTGCCCTGAGTTAGCCAAAAGCCAAGAATGCAAAGCTTGGAATCTGAAAACTCTGAGAACCTTTGATTCTTACTCTTCAACTCATAATTCATAATTTCTAACTCATAATTTCAATCTGATGCCCTGCGGTAAGAAACGTAAACGCCATAAAATCGCCACCCACAAGCGCAAGAAGCGCCTGCGCAAAAACCGCCACAAGAAGAAGTAATCTTCTGACTTAGTGCGGTGTAGGGGGCGGGGAAGTTAGTGATATAACTACTAATTTCCCGTCTATCTCTCACGTAGCCTCCGCCACGCGGACGACTAACGTGGTGTGCCAATTACCCCTACGGGGGTAGTGGCCGTGGCTCGCGGGGGAAGCTGGGACAGTACTGGTCCTGGCTTCCCTTTTGCTGGTTTCGGGGCAATCCATGTCGGCAAGACCGGCCAGAGGCTATTTTAACGAACT
>CALMOO010000506.1 GCA_937871705.1 uncultured Hymenobacter sp. | reverse complement strand
CTACCTAGAGAGTGTTTACAGTTAGAGCTAGGTTAATGCGCAATCAAACAGTAGGTAGCGTAATAACTAGCTGCCCATTTATCAAAGCGCGTGGCCATACCCTGAAAGCAATTCATCTTAATTGAAGTTGACCGGGGTGTAGATGGTGAGCTACTAAACTGGGGACCTGAAGGCAGTTGTCCGTTTGCCTGTCCGTTAGGGCCAAGGCACACACGTCCTTTATACATCTTTATACATCTCAAACCAGGTGTAGATCGGTTGTCAAGGCCACTGCAGTTGCGACTAAAAGCTTGTCTGCACTGACTGTCTTTTTTACTACTCGCCACCACTTGATAGGCACATGCTGTCGTGGAGTTTACGCTGAGGCTCAAGTCTGTTCGTGCTGAATTTGGGCTGGTGCTCGTGGCCAGACGTCGGCGATGCGCCAGCGCCAAGAACGCGTATACATCGTATACCAGCGGCCAAAGCGCTCGAGCGTCAAATCACGCTACGCCACACCGCGTCCGCAACAAGATGGCTTCCACAAACAAGCGCGTGTTCTAGGATGTGGTGCCTAGCGAGTGCTCCATACCTGACAACAGCGGTGAGAGGCGTTTTCACGGCGCGTCTGCCAGCATACTGCAGTTCCTCTATTTATGACCCATAAATCAATCCTAACTGTAAACATTCCCCAGTTATGAAGTTCTTTATAAGAAATACGGTTAAATCGCTGGTAGATGCCATGGTCAAGCGAGTAGCTGCGGGTAAGCCAGATTTAGGCTATTTCGAAAAAATCAGTGTTTTACCAAGTCAGTCTGGCTACCACTATGCGGCTTTTCGCAATTTAGAAAAATTGCCTGAATCGATTCAAAAACAATTTACCGCTATATTCCAAGAGAATGGTTTTTTGCCGGAAAGAGTAATCCATCTGTACCAGCAGGTATTCATTTCTCATGAAGGAGTAATCTTCAAGAATTTTCAGGTTGCTCCTTCTAGCCTTATTTTCGCCGGGCGTCGTATGGATTACCATAATTCTTTTTTTTTAAAGCAGTGGCTGGAAAATAGGGTAAAAAATGCGCCGGGTGTTGTCGCGATTGTATACAATAGCAATTCTTACAATAACTACTATCACTGGCTAATTGAAGCGTGCAGCAAACTGGTAGTTCTTAGTAACTACTGCGATAACTGCGCCGTGCTGGTACCAGCCCCGGTGCCGGAATATGTAACAGCCACTACTAAGCTACTGGGCTTTAGTCGCCTAGTTCCCATTACCAAGCAAGAGGTTATTAAAGTGGCACACGCCATTGAAGTGGTGCAAACATCGGCCATTGGGAATGAATATACCAATGACTATGCAACCCATCAAGACCCACTGTTGTTACAGCAAGTCCGAGAAAAGCTGCTAAGTAAACTGGCCGTGCACGCCGAAAGACCCGATAAACTGCTTTTTATTTCGCGTGCAAAACAGAAAACTCGGCGACTACAGAATGAAGCTGAGCTATTGGAAATATTAGAGCCAGCTGGGTTCGAGGTTATATTTTTGGAAGGACGCACTTTTGAGGAGCAAGCTAGGCTCCTGCACGAAGCGCGAGTTGTTATCGGCGTTCACGGAGCTAATCTGACAAACAGTCTATTTATGCAGCCAAACCAAGTGTTAGTTGAGTTGATTGATAAGGACTACTTCAATCCGGTCTACTATCGGTTGGCTTCTTACAGTGGGTTGCGTTATTTTAGAATCGGCTGTGAAGCTGCAAGCAAAAAAGCAGGCCCTGAAAAGTCCGATATTATAGTGAATACAGAAGAGGTTGTAGCAGTACTAGCCCAAATATTCTCATAACCATCAAGGCTGCGTGCTGCTTAGAAGGTATTAGGGAATTAAGAAGGGCAAAAATTAGCCGATAAGCTGCGTATGGAATGTCTAAGCTCCGTTCACATTATGGTTGACGGTCATCAGCCCCTTATTGACTTGCAGTGGCAATTTATTACGATGTTTTCATCTCTGCATCGTAAATGTTGTCATTGTTTATTGCAAGGTAAGCGTTTGATATCATGCTCTATAAGTGCCTGATTGGTTGCGCTGCAAGCTTACAGGCTTGTGGCAGCTACTGAAAAAAGTGTTAAGTAGGTGGACTAGCTGATGACAACGCGTGTGGCTACCCCGTCTGCAGGTGCTTAGATAGCCAAAGTGAACGGCTCGCGTCGCACGTCTTTACACACCGAGGACGAGACGGAGACAAGTACATTTATAGGTGGTAGAGTCAGAGACTAATTGATGTGCAGGGTTGATTATCACTTCCCGAGGC
>CALMOO010000505.1:1492-3500 GCA_937871705.1 uncultured Hymenobacter sp. | reverse complement strand
GTCCCGAACTACCCACTCAGGAAAAGCTGCTCAAAGTGGGGCAGTCCTTGCGCCTCGTCCGCGAAGCCGATAGTAAGTACGATGACTGGGCTGTGCAAGTGCACTCCGGCGCCGCCGATGACAAAACCAGCATCTGGCTCGGCTATTTGCCCGAAACCCGCAACGAAACCGTAGCACGCCTGCTCGATGCGGGCTATCCCCTCACGGCGCGCCTGGCGCACAAAGCTTGGGAAGAAGATTGGCTACACCTCGAAATCGAAGTGCTGATGCCACGCGAATAAAGTTAGTTTTGCCCAGCCCGTAGGGAGCTTTTTGCTAATCAAATTGGTTAGTTAAACGCTTGTCTCCTGATGAGCAAATAACTAGTAATAATCAACAACCAAGCACATGCGCGAAGCCTATCTCACCGGCGGCAACGAACAATTCGATGCCACTGACAAGGACATTGACAAGGCCCTACGCCCACTGAGTTTCGACGACTTCACGGGCCAGGAGAAAATCCTTGAAAATTTGAAGGTATTCGTGGCTGCCGCTAAGCAGCGCGGCGACGCCCTCGACCACGTACTATTGCACGGCCCTCCCGGCCTGGGTAAAACGACGCTCTCGCACATCATTGCCAACGAGTTGGGCTCGGGCATTAAGATGACGTCGGGCCCGGTGCTCGACAAGCCCTCCGACCTCGCCGGCCTGCTCACCAACCTGGAGCCGCACGATGTGCTCTTTATTGATGAGATTCACCGCCTCAACCCGGTGGTGGAGGAGTACTTGTACTCGGCAATGGAGGACTACCGCATCGACATTATGCTCGACTCGGGCCCCAATGCCCGCTCGGTGCAAATTTCGCTGTCGCCCTTTACGCTCATCGGCGCTACTACGCGCTCGGGCATGCTCACGGCACCGCTGCGGGCGCGCTTCGGTATCTCGGCCCGCTTGGAGTACTACGACTCGAAGCTGCTGACAACCATTGTGAAGCGCTCGGCCGAGATTCTGCAAACGCCGATTCACGAGGATGCGGCCTTTGAAATTGCCCGCCGCTCGCGCGGCACGCCCCGCATTGCCAACAACCTGCTGCGCCGCACCCGCGACTTTGCCCAGATTAAAGGCACGGGCACCATCACGGTCGAGATTGCGCAGTTTGCGCTGAACGCGCTCGACGTAGATGCCCGCGGTCTCGACGACATGGACAAGCGCATTCTCACCACCATCATCGACAAGTTCAAGGGTGGCCCCGTAGGCATCAGCACCATTGCTACGGCCTGCGGCGAAGAAGGCGAAACCATCGAAGAGGTGTACGAGCCATTCCTTATCCAGGAAGGCTACATCAAGCGCACCTCACGGGGTAGGGAAGCTACGGAAGCTGCCTATCAGCACCTGGGTCGCTTATTACCCAACCACTTGCGTGGCAATAACGGCGACTTGTTTGCCGAAATTACCTCTTAAGCCGTACTGAGGATTTTGCAAATCTGCGTGCTGCATACTTTACCTTGCTCATGCGCGGACTCGCAGAGTCCGCCGTACAACCTCTGGAACGCACCGCCCCCGGCGGTGCGTTCTTTGTTTCTTCGTGTTTCAATTGCCCGTTTTTTATGTTACTGCACGCCGAATGGACTCCCTACATCAAGCGCCGCGCGGCGGAGCTGGGGTTTATGGCTTGCGGTATTTCCAAAGCCGAGTTTTTGGAGGAAGAAGCGCCGCGCCTCGAAAACTGGCTCAAGCGCGGCATGAACGGCAAGATGGCCTGGATGGAAAACCACTTCGACAAGCGCCTCGACCCGCGCTTGCTCGTGGATGGTGCCAAGTCGGTTATCTCTTTGCTACTCAATTACTACCCCCCCGCCGAAGACCAACAGCCCGACGATACCCTTAAAATCAGTAAGTACGCTTACGGGCGCGATTACCACTTCGTCATCAAGGACAAGCTCAAAACCTTGCTGGCTGATATGCAGGCCAACATTGGCGAAGTGGGCGGACGCTGCTTCGTCGATTCGGCGCCAGTGTTGGACAAGGC
>CALMOO010000505.1:0-1482 GCA_937871705.1 uncultured Hymenobacter sp. | reverse complement strand
CTCCAACCTCATCACGCCCGGCGCAGGTTCGTTCTACTTCATCGCCGAGCTGATAGTGGATGTGGAACTGGAGCCCGACGGCGCCATCCGCGACTACTGCGGCACCTGCACCAAGTGCCTCGATGCGTGCCCAACGCAGGCCATTACGGAGCCTTATGTAGTAGATGGCAGCAAGTGCATTAGCTACTTCACCATCGAGCTCAAGGACCAACTTATTCCGCAAGATGTAGCCGGGCAGTTCGGCAACTGGGTATTCGGCTGCGACATCTGCCAGGATGTGTGCCCCTGGAACCGTTTCGCTAAACCCACGCAGGAACCACAGTTTCAGCCGCACCCGGACTTGAAAACGTTATCGGCCAGCGACTGGCAGGATATTACCCACGAAGTGTTTCAAGAGTTGTTCCGGCAATCGGCCCTCAAGCGCACGGGTTATGAGGGCCTCAAGCGGAACATCAGATTTGTGACCGGCCAGAGCCAGCTTGAGCTAGGCGGCTGAAGGGGGGGTAGGGTTGTGCTGAGCAAACACACGGTTCATCACGGCCCAGTAAATGCGGGCAAACTGCTCGTAGCACCAAGTCTTAAAATCGGGTAGCTCGGTGGGCTGAATCTGGCGAAGTGCTTTGCGCAGCTCTTTCTCAAAAAGAATCTTGCTGAAACTCACTTTCAGCAAAATCATTTTTACGTAGTCTAACATAGCGGGTGGGAATATAAAGAAGAATAACAAGCGCAGTCGGCCACCTTATACGCGAAGGAAACCGCTCAGGCTGCCGTTTTTGCGGGTTTTTGGCCCGCACAGCCCAATGACATACCAAATATATTAAATAAAGTGAGTACTTACTTTATTTGGTTATAAACATTTTCTAAGCAGCAGCATAGCTACTTAGCAGATAGAAATAGGTGAATTTGCTGCATTACTATGCTGCTTTTGGCTAATAAAAAAGGCGACCCATTGGGTCGCCTTTTTTATTAGTATAGGCAAATTATTGATTGAAGAAGTTGCTGCCAGTCGTGGCAAACGTCTTAGCAATCGTGAGAACGGTAGCCGAATCCAGGGGCTCATCGTATGCCTCTGAGTACGACAGCGCTGGGAAACCCGCAGTATTTGGCAGCGTCGTAGCTGACAGAGCTATAACCTGGGTTACGTTGTCTTCGGCGGGGTAATCGGCGGTAGCACCGGCGCCGTAGATAGGAGCCGTGTTAGCGGGTGAAGCTCCACCACCGTCCTTGCCCGAAACCCAGCTCTTTGGCGAAGCCGAGCGGTCGGCTTCGTTGGTGCCGTTGTTGCTGGCTGCTGCTTGCGAAGCCGCGTTGTTCATGACACCGCCGCGGCGCATGGTGCGCAGGCGCGACGCATGGCGCGCTTCTACTGAGTGAATGTTGAGACCAGCCGTCAGTACATCAGGGTTGCTCATCAGGGCAGTAGCGCCACCTTTGTAAGCTCGTACCCCAGTATCTTCAAGCGATTGAGCCACAGCTAGGAAG
>CALMOO010000504.1:5754-12608 GCA_937871705.1 uncultured Hymenobacter sp. | reverse complement strand
ACCTCCGAATGGGCCCCTACAAGTGCTACGGATGCCACTTCAAGGACTTTAAAACCAACAACGCGATGGAGCCCGAAAAGTCGGCGGGCTACTTGGGCGGCGGCAATATGATGGCTAATGCGCAGAGCGTGCCCGTAGTATCGCGCAACATAACCAGCGACCCTGACACTGGCATCGGCCGTTGGAGCGAGAAGCAGTTTGGGCAAGCAATACGCTTTGGGCAGTCGCCGCACGGCGCGCTGGGCGCGCCCATGCCTAAGTACTCGCAACTGACCGATGAGGAAGTCCATGCGCTCTACGCCTACCTGCAAACGGTGCCTAAAATCAAGAACGCTACCCCCGAAGATGGCCCAGCCGTGGCCGCTCGCTGATGCCTGATTAGACTATAATACTGCCTTGAGGCAAAATCACCTAAAAGTCTTGGCGATGGTTAAGTAATGACGTTAGGATGATTTCCATTAGCCGTTTTTGCAGTCCGCGACCGAAACACTTCAAGTAGCTATCGATAGCCACTGCATCAGCCGGCGCCGGGCGCCCCATACCAAAACGGCCAAAACCTCGCGAAGAATCAAAGAGAGCGCTACTAGTTAGTACGGGGGGTAGGCTGGTACAAGGAAGACCAGCACTGGCGCGCCTAAATCTGATAGGAAGCTCAGTAAGAACAAGCAACTTTTCAAAAAAATGTTAGGTAATTTCTTGTAGATTTCCTTCCTCTTTAGGTGAAGACTCACTAGCTGCTAGTAGCATACCTCGCAACACCGTCTCCGCATGCTGCACCGCCAGAGTAGCCAGACTCATTGCGTGGGGCCCGGCAACGCCGAATACTTCAGAAAACAACATGCCCGTTACCAGCGGGCCGACAATGGAAAGGGCGTACGCCGTAGGGTCGCCAGGACGCACCTCGCCGCGGGCCTGCGCTTCGGCAATTAAGCTCGTAAGCAGCCGCAGCACGTGCGCCACGACGTTATCGTGCCAGATACGGGCTAGGTCGGGGAAAACCCGGCTTTCGCCAATGACCAGCCGGGCCAAGGCCGGCAGGCGGCTGTTGCTCATCCGGCCCGCGATTTGGGTGAGTAAGACCGGCACAAGCTCCCGAAGAGACCCCTGAAACGCCTGCGCGGCTTGTTCAATGGTTTGCAGGTTGCCGGCAATGGCGTGCTGGACGACCGCCCGGAACAGGTCTTCCTTCGTGTCGAAGTAGCGGTAGAGCGTCCCCTTCGCGATACCCGCACGCCGCGCGACCTCCTCCAGCTTGGCAGAGGCAAACCCCTGCTCGGTAAATACGTGCAAGGCTGCCTCAATAATCTCGGCAGGCCGTGCGTCCTTGCGCCGGTTCCATTTGGGTTGGTTATCCCTCAATTCCATTCCGTGTCTTGGGAGCTTTACACTATCAGATTAAGCCCGCGTTCGCGAAGGTAGCGGCTCAGCGTGGCCGGTGAGCCCGCCGGGTCAGCCAGGGCCACATACGTATCGGGCCGTAGCAAGTAGGCCGCATTTTTGGCTAGGCCGGCTTTATGGTACGCGAGCTGCCAGTCAAACACGTGCAGTGAGATAAGATGCTGGGTACACCACGTTTGCAGGTCGGCGTTCGCCTCACCGTACACATGCACCTGCCAGCCAATTTCCGTTAGTGGGGCATAATTGTCCACGTCTAGCAGTGGCACCCGAGGCAATCGGTCACCGCCCTGCACGTCTCCGGCCTTGCCAGCACTTAACGGGCTTTCGTGGTAATTGAGTGTAGTCTGGGAAATGATGCGAAACAAGTATTCGCGCAGATGCTCACTCTTATAGGCGATACCGAGGAAGAGGGGCGCGATGTTCCCCCGCACGAAGTCCGCAAAGCCGCCCTCAGCTGTGGCGAAGGTGAATAAGCGGTCAGTAGTTTCCACCAGTTTGTGGGCGAAAGCCTGCCGCTCTACTTCGTAGCTGTCGAGCAAGCGCGCTGATGCTTGTCCCTTCACCACAGCGGCGAACTTCCAGGCTAAGTTAATAGCGTCCAGGATGCCAGTATTCATGCCCTGCCCCCCCGCTGGGCTATGCACGTGAGCCGCGTCGCCCAGCAGGAAGGCCCGGCCTCGCCGGAAATAGTCCGTGACGCGGTGGTGAACCCGGTAAGTGGAAAACCAGTTTACCTGCTCCACCTGGATATTAAGGCCGGTGAGGGCCTCGTGGCCAACATCTTCGAAGGTCAGGCTTTCGGGATGCTCGGCGCGCTCGTCCCGTACGGTGCCGATGAAGCGGTACTGGCTGGCCTGTCCGTAGTACATCATAAGCAGGAACTCGGATTTATCGAAAGCAATGTGGGCTTCATTGGCCGGATTTACCCCACTCGCGACCACGTCCGCCACGTAGAAGAGCTGCCGGTAGGTGCCGCCCTCGAAGCCGCTGCCAATCTGGTGGCGCACCAGTGAGCGGGCGCCGTCGCAACCAGCCAGGTACAAGGCCGTGCAGGTTTCCTGCTGCCCATCGTAGTGCTGCAGCACCGCCTCTACGTGGTCGCCCTTATCCTCAAACGAGAGTAGTTCGGTTTGACGCTCGACCTCTACCCCAAGCGCTTGCAAGCGTTCCACCAAAAAACGCTCGTGGCGGTCCTGGGGAAAGACCAGCACAAAGGGATAAGGCGAAATTCCTTTGCCTGCGTCCACCAACTGAAGCTGCGCTTTGTGTTTGCCCTGTACCCACATGTTCATGGCGGGCGTCTGGTAGCCGGCGGCCACCACAGCCTCGGCTAGGCCGAGTTGACGGTATAATTCGAGCGTACGGGCTTGGACCACCATAGCGCGAGAGGTCTCCCCAGGGCCCCTACTCTTATCGATAAGGCGGACCGTAACCCCTTGTTTAGTAAGCCACAAGGCATGGACCAAGCCCGTTGGGCCGGCACCAATAATTAATACATCCGTCTTTTTCATGAGCGTTATGTAAATGACTTTTGGGTCATTTACATAACGTTTTTCGTGTTTTTTAGGTTACAAGACTCTCTGTTAGACGGACACCCCTCTTTTTGAGCATGCAAGTCGCCATCTATGCCCGCGTGTCGACGAAGGACAAAGGCCAGTCTACGCATAATCAGCTGCACCAGCTGCGCAAGTTTGCCCTGCGGCACGGTCGTGTCTATCACGTATACACAGACCAAGAATCCGGGCAAGGCCAATCGTACCGCCTTCAAACAGTTCTTGCTCAAAGCCAGTCAGCAGTAATTCTACTTGGTGGTGTGCTAGCGTTTGGACCGCTTCAGGCGCGAAGGCTTGTGACGAAGTAGCTCAACAGGGTCTCATTTATTCTTTTCCTCTTCAATCAACTTTTGCTGGGTCAGCGCTACTATCGTTCTGAAAGACTATGTTATGTAGCCTAGTAAGTGCAAGCTCTTTTGAAATGATTCCTGAGATGTAATGCCTTCCACATGGTCGGTGCTCTCAGAAATAGCTAGCACTTCCTCCGTGTTAAAAAGAAAATCTGCTCCAGTAGCACTTGCTTTAGTTAGCCCTAATATTCTCTTCCCTAATTTCCTTTCGATACCTCGTAAGGATAATCAAGCCAAGCACAAGCAAGACAACTGGAAATGATACTAGTGCTTTGAGGAAATCACCACATAATTTCTAATCGAAAGAGCAGGGACACATGGTAATAAAAGAGACTGTTTAGCTATCTATAAAGCTACCACAACTACTCCAAGAGAGGTGCCTCAGCGGCCCCAAAAACCTGCCTTTTTAGGACCGCTGAGGCACTCTAAAAAACCTTTCAGAATACGACCATTCTTTGAATACATAATCAGCCCTTCCTGTACCTTTCGGCATGAAGCACCTCTTGTTCTTGCTGCTCGGCTTAGCCAGTAGCCCCAGCCTCCTTGCGCAATCCACCGCTCCTGCCCTGAAGAATGCGGCCTTTGCCGCCCACATGAGCAAGGATTACCACCGGGCCGGCGACTTGTGGAAGCAAGCCTTTAAGCTACGGGGTAGCAAGCCCACGGCTGGGGAGTTCTATAATGCAGCCTGTAGCTGGGCGCTGGCCGGCGAGGCAACCAACGCCTTCCGAGACCTGGACCGCGCCACCTTGGCTGGGTGGGACCGGATTGCAGACCTAAAAGCTGACGCGGACTTAGCGAGCCTGCACGCCGATAAGCGTTGGCTCCCAATGCTGCATAAGCTAGAAGCAGCGGTGACGCACACGGAAGCAACCTATAACCTGCCGCTAAAACGCGAGTTGGAAGCCATCTACGAAACCGACCAGGGAAGCCGGCGCGCCATTGGTCCTCTTCAGCGGCTCTATGGCCAAAAGTCGCCGCAGCTCGACTCGCTTTTCCAACAGATGCAGGTCCACGACGCGCAAAACGAGGCGCGGGTCAAAGCCATCATTGAGCAGTACGGCTGGCCAGGCGCGAGCCTGGTAGGCCGCACCGGCAGTATGGCTGCCTTTTTAGTTATTCAGCATTCCGATTTAGCGTCCATTCAGAAGTACCTGCCGCTGATTCGGGAAGAAACCAAAAAGGGCGGACTTGCTACCCAGAACCTAGCTCTGATGGAAGACCGGGTGTTGGTATTTCAAGACAAACCGCAGCTCTACGGCAGCCAGGTGCGCACCAACACCAGCACCGGCAAAAACGAGTTTTTCCCCATTGCCGATGAAGCCCGCGTAGACGAACGCCGCGCGACAATGGGCCTGGGAACCCTAGCGGATTACGCCAAAGGATACGGGTTCGAGTATGTGCTGCCAAAAAAGGCCGCCGCGCCAGTCAAGGCAGGCACGAACTAGACGAGTCTATAAAGGTGTCTTCTCGCCCGTAAGTAATCTTGCCTCGATTCGACTAAGGCGCAGTTGGTGTGGTCTCTCACTTCTCTTTCCCGCACTGGCATAGGTACCCCGTGTATTTCCATAGGCAACCTTGCACAATCAGAAAGCCGGTTCCCACTCAGGAACCGGCTTTTTGATTAGCCGTACGAAGGCCGGTATGCACTAGTTATAAGCCAATTTTAGCGCTGCGCAACAGTTCGCCAGCTCAAAAATCAGTATCGTCCTCGTCGTCATCCCCCACGTGCAGCATATTCGTGAGTAGTCGCTGGAATAGTTCTTCGGCCGTGTCAAAGGTCTCAAAAACGGAGTCTCCCACTACCCGGTCTGAAATCTCAAACTTACCGGCCACCAGGTTGTGGCGGTAGGCATCCATCCCCGACTCCGCGAAGTAGATAAAGTCTTTATCAGGTGTATAGGCCAGGCGGAGTTGGATGTTCGCTTCCAGCAGACCTTGAATCTCCAGCTCATCGTCCGCACCTAGCCGCGTCTCGCTGGCGTAAAGCACCAGGCTATTCCAGCTTAGCCCGTCCGTGCTAGCCAACAAATCGAGGTAGGCGGTGGGTAACTCATAGGAGAGCGTATCAGCTACCCGGCTTCTGAATGCTTCTCGCGCTGCTTCAGCAAGTGGCGGCTGCGCGGCTACTTCGTAGTGCGCCAGCCGGTCAAGTACGGCGGCCAACAACTCCTGCGTTGCTTGGGGGGAGGTCATAACGGAAGATTAGGGCTTTTGGGGCGGGTAAACCATGCCTCGGCTGTAGGTGGGTCAGCTACTTCAGCCATCGCCTACAACCGAAGGGCAGCGTAGCCAGTCTGCGCTCTGCTTTTGCTAGAAACGGGCCCGGCTTTACCGTTCTACTTACACTTATGCAAAACCAGAAAGCCGGCTCTCATGCAGAGGCTGGCTTTTTGTTGATGGTAAGGTGCCCTTTGATAAAAAGCGTTGATTAGCCCGCTATGCTCACGCTAACGAGGCATTTGTCTGCTATGCCGGTACGTAGTCCGCTACTAAATCGCAAAACGCAGCGAAAGACTCCGCTACAAAGTACGTGTTGCCCTCCTCTTCCGATGATTGAGGGAAAAAATAGGCATGGTCCCAGTAGTATACTCCTCTATCCTCGCCGGCTGTGATATACATCAGAAAGCCCCCACCAGGGTCCGAGCCGAACAAGACGGTTTTCTCCGCTATCTCATCGCCAAACTCGTTGAGCCAGTAACGCAGCGTAAGGGACTTGGATTTGGCGTTGGTGATGCCGTAGAAGACATGAAGCAGGATGTCTTGGTCCAGGTCTTCAACGAGAAACACCTGCCTGTTTACCTTACACCCATTGTTCTCTTTCAAAAAAAGGCGGTAGTCATCGGGCAGCGTAAAGCCTAGCTCCTGCTCGAAAGCAGCCACTACAGCTTCATCGTTCGGCCCCCAGGAAATGATGTTAATCATGGCTTCTTCTTTCTGATTACGGCTTTTTTAACAGGCCTTACGGCACTCCATTTTTTAATGATTGAACGGGCACCATAGTGTGTAAAGCGCTGGTGCACAGAAGTTGGTACCTCCTGCATTGTCTTTAGGTTATTCTTGTGGTGCCACGTATTCTCATCTGCTTTAATAAAGTCGGAAGTGCAATTTCCTCTATGGCTTCTATATCAACCTGTTGGCGTTGGTGAGGGTCAAAATTAGGTTCATCTCCGTTATATACTACTATGTTACCCTCCCAATCAGTATACTTCCAGTTGCCCTCTTTTAAAACATCAATCCTACCCCCTTTTTGCTTCCATTTCGCAGGTACTGGTGAGTGTTTTGGCTTAGGAGTTAACTCGGACAAATGCTGCACGTGAACGCCTTTAACCTCCGCCAACAAAGCCAGGTATTCCTTCTCCTCGTCGGCTGTCAGGTCTCCTTGCTCATGCAAGCGTTCGAGTTGGGCTAAGCGAAGCTGCGCCGGGCTTATTGGGCTAAGTCCTTGCTGATTCCGGCGATACAGCTCCCACTCCTACGTGTACCCTGGGTCATCGCGGCTGTTGGTGGGCGTGACCAGCAAGCCCAGCGTGAGCGAAGCGGTACGGGCAAT
>CALMOO010000504.1:0-5744 GCA_937871705.1 uncultured Hymenobacter sp. | reverse complement strand
TTTTTTAGTAGGCCGGTGGCTAGTTCTTCGGCCTTCAGCTTCGTGGCAGCCAGCACCGTAGTCGCTGGAACTGCGGCCGGGCTGCCATGCTCGCCCGCCGCCGGGCTCACGTAAGCGGCCGGTCCGCCGGGCTGCATCGTGAGCTTAAGCGCCGCAATGGTCAGGTGGCACACGTAAGCACCCTCCACCACGCTGCCACTCCTAAATTCCTCCTGGTAGCCCACGCACTGCCCGTTTTCCCAAGCGAGGGTCGCCCCACCCTGCGCGCTGCGAAAGATGACCTCTTCCTTCTTCTCCCAGTTCCTAGCCCCGACCCTACACAGTCGGGGCTTTTTGCAGTTTGTCAATATATAAGGGGTGCTGTTGAGGTATGCGTGGCGAGTGACAGAGGGATAGCTACATAATAGTTATTTCAAGGTTGCCCTTTTCGTCATAACCCACCATAACCAAGCTATTCTCGACAACTGGCATCAGCTTGTCTTTAGAAACTGTGTCCAGGGCAGCAATAAGCTGCTCCATCTGGTCGGCCATAGCTGCGATATACAGCCTAAACACCACTCCATTCTCTGTTACAAAATTCTTTTCAATGCAGAGGGTTTCCACTGCGCGGCCCTTTACCTTACGCAATAAATGCTGAGCTACTACCTTAAGCTTGTTATAACTAGCCGATAAAATACTTGAAATAATCAAATCTCGAACGAATGCAACTACACTGAAATCATTAAAAATCAACTGTATTAGATGAGAAGTGCTTTTGGTTTCCAAAATGCATACCTCAGTACCTTCATCTTGAAGGATTGCTTGTGCTTCTTTGAGTTCCTCTGCTGAGAGTAGCACACCGCTAATTAGCAACTCATTTCTCGCCGGCGCGCAGCCGAGAAAGAGTAAGCTCATGCAAATTTCCGAAGCAGGATTAGCCCTCATCAAGCGTGAGGAGCAGTTCATGGCCCGCCGCTACTACTGCGCGGCGGGCAAGCTCACGATTGGCTACGGCCACGTGATTCAGGCCAATGAGCAGCACTACAACACGGCCACGCTCACCGAGGCCCAGGCCAGCGCCCTGCTGGTGCAGGACGTGAGCCGGCAGTACGGCGCGCACGTGGCCAGCAAGCTCACCCGAGCCGTGGCCCAGCATCAGTTTGATGCCATGGTGTCGTTGTGCTTCAACATCGGCACGGGCGGTTTCGACCAGTCGAGCGTGCTGCGGCTGGCCAATGCCGGCAGTACCAGCCACGAGGCCATCTGTGCGGCCTTTGGCGCCTGGAACAAGGCCACGAACCCGCACACCCATCAAAAAGAAGTCAACAATGGTCTCACCGTGCGCCGCGCCCGCGAAGCCGCACTTTACCTCTCGTAAGTAGTATGGAAAGAACATTACTCGCAGCCTGGAGCGGTTTTCTATCCGGCATCGGACTGAGCTTGGTCATGTTGGCCCTTGTGCTGGGCACTAGCGGCTGCGCGGCCAGCCGCCCGTGATACGTTCACTAAAGGCGAAAAAATCGACACGTTGGCCGGACGTGTACCCCGCATCGACACGTCGCTGGCTACCCTACCCCCGTACCTGGTACCGGCTCCGGTCGACTCTACCCCGCGCCAGCAGCGCCAGTGGCAGAAAGCCCAGGCTCAGAATCTGGCCCGCGCCGGCGTGCAGCCCACCAAAATCAAAAACAGCAGCGTGGCCACCGCCCCCGGCGCGGTCGCTATCAACCGGTCCACCTCGGCGGTTGCTACTGGTTCCGGAGCAGCGACCGACGCCCGCAAGGCTGGCACCCGTGGCGGCTCAGCGGCGGTCGGGCCCGGTGCGGTGGCCACATCCACCAACAAGGGTACCTCGCTCTGGGTATACCTACTGGTGGCGGTCGCCGGCGCGGTCGGCTGGGAGTACTTCAGCGCGCAGGTTATCCCGTTGCGCTCGTTGCTACAGTGGTGAACCTGAGCATCTTACTGGCCAAAAGTGTAATTAACCCCAACTAGCAAGTCCCAAAACAAGCGGTCGCGAAACTTAGTGTAATTGTCGCCTATTGCTGCATTCACCAAAGGGTCGGCTGTTACTTCTAGGTTCGTCCTAAATGAATAACGCACATTGCTCTTTGCCGATGAAGATGCGCGTAAAAAGCACCATGGGCTGTATATCGCGCTCTCTGGAGCCAAGATTATGGCCGAGGGTATCGCGGTGGTGCAAGCAATTTGGTCTACCTATTCCAAGATGGGGCCAGTAGGAGTTGTCTTAGCAGCCGTTCAGACGGGAATCTCTGTAGCGCGTAGTGCCATGGCCATCACCAAGCTGAACGCTACTGATACCACCACTGGCTACGCCAAGGGTGGTATGACTGGCGATGGTACCGGCATGGTTGTTTCGCCCCTGGGGCAATTGATGCAGATGTCGGGTATGGCGGTCGGGGCCAACGGCCAACTGACGGACAACACCGGCTTCGCCATCGCCGGCGTTGTGCACGAGGATGAGTACGTCGTACCCAAGTGGCAGCTGCAAGACCCGCAGGTGGCTGCGGTGGTGCAGTGGCTCGAAGCCCGGCGGATGCGTGGCTTTGCCGATGGTGGCCCCACCAGCGGCACGGCGGCCACCCTGCCGGTGCCGGCGGCCTCGCCCAGTAGCGATGGCGATAAGCTCTACGCCGTGCTCGTGCAGATGCTCGACGAGTCGCGCACGATGAACACGCGCCTGGCTGGTGTCGAAACCTGGCAGCGCGAGTTTCAGGTGGTGAACAATCTGCAGGACACCCGCGCCGGGCTCGACGTGCTCAAGCAGGTGAAGCAGAACAACGGCATCCGGAGCAGCAAGTAGTCCAAAATACGCTCCTTTTCTGGAGGGTCAGAAAGCATAGTTCTCAAACCAGAAGGGCAAAACTTTTCAGAACCCACTTTTGCCCGGTAAAAAGTGGGTTTTCGCTTGCTGAGTAAGATAGGAGAGGGGGCTCAATATGGCGCACCTAGTTGAGCGGGCCTCGACTAAGGACTGGCGCACTTAGTAGGAAAGCCTAGCAGTAGATGAACTAGAATAGCTCTTTTTTACGAGGCTTCTTTCTTCCACCTGCATGACCTCCGGGCCACTAAAGGCATGAATTCGCACTGCTCTCATGGCGTTACTTACTTGTTTACACAAAGTTCAGCCCGCATATAGACCAGTAGTTAGCCAAAACGCGCTTTGGGGTAGCCAAAAAAAACAGTCTTACATAACTCCGGCAAGTTTACAATAGCAGGTCAGCAGCCTGACAAGCCTATGGGACCAAAAAGTGCAGTGTTGGTTGTGAAACTCGGCGTGATACCTTTATGCGAGTACTTATCACTACCTCTCCAGATTTCTAGCTAGGTAATTCTGAAGTAAAGTGTGCCGCTTCAAGCCTCACCTAAACTGTCCGACCAACTCACACTGATCTTTTTTAAAGGGAAGCTAACAATTTAGCTAACCGCTTCACTAGCTGAACTAGTGCTAAATGACAGGCGGCAGCCTGCTATAAAGCCTCCTTATCTGGGCTAAGGGGTTGCCAGCGATAGCCTGCACCAACGGCTTCCACCCGTCCAACTCCAGGGAATGATGCGTGGGCCGCGACCAACCAATAACCGACCGCACTCGCCTCGGCTAGGAACCGCTGACGCGATGCAATGGCTTGATCGGGGTCCACATCGTACACCAGCGCGATAGTCGGGTCTGCGAGCTGCAGTGCCAGCAGGTGAGCTAGGTCGGCGCAAAACACTACGCGTGGGCTAGTCCCAGGCAAGGTATAGTAGGTATGGCCTGGAGTATACCCAGGTTGGGCCATTGTACCTACACCGAGTAGCACCTCCCCTCCCGCCATGAACGTATGCAGCCGGCCAGCTAGCTGATAGGGTAGTACTTTACGGCAGGCATTGGCAAAGCTGCGTTGGCGGGCGGCGGGCGCCAGGTGCTGGTTTGCCTCATTTAGCCAGTAGTTCGCATCCAGGGCATTGACGTACAGCTCGGCATTTGGGAAAGCTAGTTCTGCGCCGGTTAGCAAGCCGCCCGAATGGTCCCCGTGGATGTGTGTGAGCAGCACGGCATCAATCTGTTCCGGCTGATAGCCGGCTTGGACGAGGCTCGCTAGCAGTTGGCCGGCCGAAGACCCCAGCAGGTCGCCGGCGCCAGTATCGAGCAGCAGGCGGCGCGTGCCGTCGTCAAGCAAATACGCATTAATGGCAATGGAAACTGGGTTTGTCAACCCAGCAGCTTCCATAAAAGGGGCTAGCTCTTGGGCTGTTCTAGCCAGCACTACTTGGTCTAGGTTAACCGTGGTTGTGCCATCAGACAACGCAATTATTTGTCAGTTGGCTAGCGTGAAACGCTGCCAAGCGGGCCCTTGAATCGGAAAAAGTGCCATGAGAATGGATTAGTCAGGCAAACAGGCCGATGCTGAAGTTAGATTATACTTTCTGAGCCCCCCGCTGCATACTTGCGATTTGGTTGGCAGCCTACCGCAGGCGTTAGGGCTAGGCTGTTCAGGGAAACGAAAGAATAAGTGAACACAGAGAGTTAGGAATAGGTGAGCCTCTGGCTTACACCTTCGCGCTCCCCTATTCCCCTCCTGGTTAAGTCCGGCCTCGAATTCTTTAGGCTGCGAGAAGCAGCGCGATTGAGAAACAAACCCGGACTCAATTGAAAAGACCTGCGCGTGCCTAGCCAGGCACACGCCTGGTATTACAGGTTGATGACGCCGCCATCGGCCAATACTTCGGTGCCCAGCAGGAAGGAAGAATCATCCGAAGCCAGAAACACCGCGACCCGGCCCATCTCGCGGGGCTGCCCGATGCGCTTGAGGGGAATCATCTCAACAAACCCGGCTTTGGCTTGGGCTATTGCTTCCGTCGGAATCCCGAACTTATCGAAAACCGGGGTATCAATAGTGCCGGGGCTGAGCACGTTGACGCGGATGTTGCGCTCAAGCAGGTCCTGCGAAAAGGAGCGGGCGAAGGAGACAACCCCCGCCTTGGCAGCCGCATACACCGTCAGACCGGGCATCGCCCTGTGTGCCACCATCGAAGAAACCAGTACAATAGAGGCCCCGTCGTTCATGTACGGCAGCGCTTTTTGCACCGTAAAAAAGACACTTTTCAGGTTGAGGTCTATTGACTGCTGAAAGTCGTCCTCGGTGGCACTGACAACCGAGCCAACGGTGCCCTTCTCAACCGCCCCGCCTGCATTGACGACCAACGTATCAAGCTTCCCGAATTTGTCGGCCACGGTCTTAAACACCCGTTCCAAATCGGCAATTTGCGTGACGTCGCCTTTGAGGGCAATAAAGTCGTCACCAAGTTGCGCGGCCGAACGGTCCAGCGTTTCCTGGTTGCGGCCGACGATAGCTCCTTTGGCACCTTCTTGCTGAAATTCCTGGGCAATGCCGAAGCCAATGCCGCTATTACCGCCCGTGATGACGGCTACTTTGTTTGCTAGTTTATTAGCCATGGTTTGTGGGTAGCAAGGGGAAAATGGGAGTGGCGACTTACCACTCGCGGCTTAGCTGCTTGCTGACACAAAGTTCTGCCCCCTGTGCAAGGCAGTGTGAGGGCATTTGTCACCGAATTGCGAGGACATTTATCACTGAATCCGGCCACCCAGACGGCGAGGCTTCTGCAGAAGCTGGTTAGAAGGATGGGGCGCTAGCCGGGTTACCATTTAGATAAACGCGCCTCAGGTCAGGTTCTCCTATTCCTGCGCACCCTGTTGTTACACCCGCTCCATTTTTAAGTAGGCTCCGCAAGCGAGGTTGTAG
>CALMOO010000503.1:1427-5490 GCA_937871705.1 uncultured Hymenobacter sp. | reverse complement strand
GCTCGGCGCAATGTCGGGGTCGTTCGTGCGCAGGCCTTCCTCGAAGCTGGCAATGGTTTGGTGCACGGCCGAAACCTCCAGGTATTTCTCGGTCGAGCCGCACCACACGAGCACCACCCGCGAGCAGTCGTTGGCTTCCTTAAAGTTCTCGATGTCGTCCATGAGCGCCTTGGCCAGCTCGGTTTTGGTGGGCGCGTGCTTCACGTTGTCGCCGTCGAGGTTGGCCACGTAGCCGCGGTCAAAGACGGCTTTCATGGGCCGGATGGCTTCGAGCTCGGGGCGCAGGGCGTGCACCGTCATGGGCTCCAGCACCTTAGCCTTGAGGGCCGCTTCAAATACGTTGTCGCCGTACACGTCCCAGCCGCCAAACACGATGTCGTTTAGGTCGGCCAGCGGCACAAAATCCTTCACCTTCACCTGGCGCTCTTCGGTGCGCTTGCCCACACGCATCGTCCCCATCTGCGTGAGCGAGCCCACGGGCTGCGCCAGTTCCTTCCTTACGGCGGCTACCCCCGCAATGAGCGTGGTGGCTACGGCACCTAAACCTGGCAATAAAATACCAAGCTTACCTTCTGCTTTATTTATGGTCGTCTGCATGTGACTTGTTCGGAGTGGGTGTTCTAATGAGAAAGAGGTAATGTGCTAAGATAGAATTGAATTTAACTAATCTTCATGCTTCTACAACATAGATGCTTGCGGTAGCCGCCCGACGGCTGGGCTTACCCCAAGCCCAGCCGAACCGCTTGCCAACCAGCCCGCCACCAGCACTGCCCACTTAGTCAGTTCCTATCCCCCTCAATAGGAGAGCTTTTGGGCAAGGGCTACTAGTTCAGCGCGCCCGTGTCGTTGAGCAATAAAATGCGTGCGGTTTCCTCAAAAATTTCGAGCACACTCACCGACGCCGGGCTTATTTCGAGCCGCTGAAACATATCGAGGTGAATGCCCGCGTAGTACGCCACGGCGGCCCTCAGCATATCAGCGTGGCTCACTACGGCGACGGTCTGCCCCACATGCTGCGCGCCCAACTTATGGAGGCCGCCCACGATGCGGGCCTGCGCCTCCAGCATCAGCTCGCCGCCCGGAATGCGCGTGTTGCTGCGAAAATTGTTGAATTGCTGGAATTTAGGCTGGTTTTGGAGTTCCTGAAAGGTGCGGTTTGTCCAGTCGCCGAAGTTGAGTTCGAGGAAGTCGTCGCTGACGATGGTTTCTAAGCCATGCTGCGCGGCTAGCGGCGCGGCAGTTTGCGCGGCGCGCTCCAGCGGGCTACTGTAGATGGCAGCGATGGGCACATCGGCGAGGCGCATGGCGAGCTGCTGGGCCTGCGCCTGGCCCTCGGTATTGAGCGGCACGCCCGGCGTGCGGCCGCTGAGGCGCTTGCCCACGGAGTCGGTTAGGGCGTGGCGAATGAGCAAGAATTTGGTCATAAAATGGAGGGTGCAGCCAGGCAAAGGGGGTAGGGATTTGGCCGCCTCTACGGCAAAGCTCGGCCAGACAGCCGCCACTATTTATTAGTGGATTTAAATAAGCAGCACTATAAAAAACGTCACCTACTCGTACTCTGCCAACAGGGTTGGCAGCATCTAAATACCTCCTTTGTAGCTCCTCAGCGCTCTCATTGCGGAGCCGCAACAAGCACCTAACTTGCTACCGCGAGCCAGCAACTACTTACTAGCCAGCGACTACTAAACTCAACTATGTTTCGGCCGCTAGCTGGCAGCGTTTGGCTTTGGGTAAGCGCAGCTTCAGTTTTCAGCAACTACTTATTCAGAAATAACTTGGAGCATTCGAAGAACCAGTCAGCTTTAAAAATTGGGGTTTTAACCTTTCACCGCTGCATCAACTACGGCAGCTACTGGCAGGCGCGCGGCCTGGTCGAAGGCCTGCAAGCGCGCGGCCACCGCGCCGAGCTGCTCGACCACGACTCACGGCGCGTAAACCTGGTGGAGTGGAAATGCGCCTTGCAGCCGGTGCTGCCAACGGCCGTGCCGCCCGCCGACCACAAGCTGTATAAAGAGAAAACTCGCAAGTTTTTTCGTTTGTTCGAGTCCCTACCCCTCTCGCCGCGGTTTGACCTTGACAACCCGGCCACGATGGAAGAATACGACCTCATTGTGGTGGGCAGCGACGAAGTCTGGAATCTGGCGCACCCGTGGTTTGGGCGGTGCCCGCTGTTTTATGGTGAGGGGCTGCGGGCGCCGCGGCTAGTGTCGTACGCGGCGAGCTTTGGCAACCACGACGCTGCCTGGGGCATAGAGCAGGTTTGGGCCGAAAAGCTGCGTAACTTCGACTTGATTTCGGTGCGCGATGCCAACTCGCAAACCATCGTGGAGAACGCGCTGGGCTTCACGCCCGAGATGGTGCTCGACCCGTGCCTGCAATTTCCTGTGCGGCCCGACGCGCGGCCCGAGGGCTTGCGCAGTGAGCCCTACGTGGCCGTGTATGGGCACAATTTCACGGAGTCGTTTGCCCGCGAAATCCGGCAGTGGGCCGATAGCAAGCAGTTGCCGCTCATCAGCATCGGCTACCGCAACGACTGGGCCGACGAGCAGTGGCTGACCGCCGACCCGCACGACTTTGCGCACTTCATGGCCAATGCCCAGGCTGTGGCGACCAACTTCTTCCACGGCTGCGTGTTTGCCCTGCGCAACGCACGGCCGTTTGTGTGCGAAACCACGCCCTACCGGCGCTTCAAGCTGGAAGGACTGATAGCCAAAATCGGTGGCGAAAAATACCTACTGCCCGAAGGCACGCCGGCCGCCACGTTCGATGCCTGCCTGAGCGCGCCGCTCGACCCCGCCATTTCGGAAAAAATTGAGCGCCTGCGCCAAACTTCCAACGCCTACCTCGACCGGGCCTTGACGCTTTCCCAGCTGCAACCCGCATGAAGGAGCTGCTGAGTCCAAAAGACATTGTTTCGTCTGGCTTGTGCATCGGCTGCGGCAGTTGCGTAGCCCAGGCCCAGCGGCCCGACACGTCGATGCAGTTTGATGCCTACGGGCAACTCAAGCCACACGGGCCGACTGAGTGGTTTGCGCAAAAGTCGGAGCCTTTTACCTGCACCTGCCCGTTTTCGCCCGCCGCGCGCGATGAAGACCAACTCGCCGCCGCGCTGTTCCCTACCCCCCTCCACCGCGACAAGGCGCTCGGGAGCTTTGAGGCCGCGTACGTCGGCTACGTGGCCGAGCAGGAGTTTCGGCTGCAAGGCAGCTCGGGCGGTATGGTGAGCTGGGTGGCCGCCGAGCTGCTGCGCCAGGGCCTCATCGACGGAGTAGCGCACGTGGTGCCCACCGTCAACCCGCCGCGCGCCGGCCGCTACTTCCGCTACCGCATCTCGCGCACCGCCGCCGAGATCAACGAGGGCGCCAAGTCGCGCTACTACCCCATCGAAATGGCCGAAATCCTCCAAACCATTCGGGAGGTGCCGGGCCGCTACGCGGTGATTGGGCTGCCGTGCTTTATCAAGGCCGTGCACCTGCTGCGTAGCGAAGACGCGGTACTACGCGAGCGCATTCCATTTACGCTGGGTTTGTTTTGCGGGCACCTCAAAAGCGCGCGCTTTGCCGAAAGCTTTGCCTGGCAGCTGCAAGTGCCCGTGGGCCAGGTGCAGCAGGTAGAGTACCGCGAGAAAATCGCTGACCGCCCCGCCAACTGGTACCGGGCCCAGCTTACCCTGCGCGACGGCCAGCGCGTCAGCAAAGACTGGTGGCACTTGGCCGATGGCGACTGGGGCGCAGGCTTCTACATGAACTCGGCCTGCAACTACTGCGACGACGTGGTGGCCGAAACCGCCGACATAGCCTTCGGCGATGCCTGGGTTGAGCCCTATTCATCCGATGGCCGCGGTACCAATGTGGTCATCGTGCGCTCGCCCCAGGTGCAGCAGCTCGTAGCCAGCGCTATTGCCGAAGGTCGCCTCAACCTCGACGCCGTAGATGGCCAATTTGTGGAGCAAACCCAAGCTGCGGGCTTTCGGCAGCGCCGCGAGGGCCTGGCCTACCGCCTCACCTGGACGAAGCGCGGCGTGCAGCCCCGCAAGCGGGTGGCCCCGAGTGCCGCCCTACCC
>CALMOO010000503.1:0-1417 GCA_937871705.1 uncultured Hymenobacter sp. | reverse complement strand
ACCGGCTGCGCTACTTCATTTCGGCGGCGAGCCACCGGGTGTTTCGGGTGGCGCGGGCCGTGCGGCGGCCAGCGTTGTTTTTGAGTTGGGCGCGGGCGGTGCTGGCCGTGTACCACGGCTTGGCTTATCACAAAGGCAAATTCAGCGAGATGTGGATGCGTTACAAGGGCCTGGCGTAGGCAGGGCTTTATACCTAGGACATACACAAAACCCGTTTGTCATTGCGAGCACAGTGCGGCAATGACAAACGGGTTTTGCGCAAGTCGTACTGCCTGCAGATTAAGAACGGGTGAAATATTGTTCAAAAAAGGGCTTTTTGGAACAACCTTATTAGGCAGGCAGCCGCCCTTGGGAAGCTATTAAGATTCTATGCTTCCAAGAATACCACGCGCTACCCTGCTGTTGACGATAAGCTTAGCTGGCACGGCGCTGCGCGGCTATGGCCAACAACTGCCCGCGCCGGCAGTAGCGCCGGCCCAGGCGGCGGGCCGCTTGACTGGCACCGCGACAGACAGAGCAACGGAAAAACCTATTGCCTACGCCTCGGTGGCGGTGCTTAACGCGGCCGGCACGCCGGTGAGCGGGGGCGTGTGCGGCGACGATGGCACGTTTGTGCTGGCGGGCATTGCGCCGGGCACCTACACGGTGCGGGTGAGCTTTTTGGGCTACCAGGAGTTTACTCGCGAAGGTGTGGTAGTGCCAGCGGGCGGCACCGTGGCGCTCGGCGCCGTGCCGCTACTAGCCGCGGCTCAAAAGCTAGGCGAAGTAGTGGTGACGGCCCAGCAGCCGCTGATTGAGGAAAAGATAGACCGCACGGTCTACAATGCCGAAAATGACCAAACCACCCGGGGCGGCGATGCCACCGATGTTCTACGGCGCGTGCCGCTGCTAAGCGTAGACCTCGACGGCAACGTAAGCGTGCGCGGCAGCCAGAACATCAAAGTACTGATTAACAACAAGCCCTCGACCATTACCGCCAACAGCGTGGCCGACGGCCTGCGCCAGCTGCCGGCCGACCAGATTAAGCGGGTGGAAGTCATTACCTCGCCCTCGGCCAAGTACGACGCCGAAGGCTCGGGCGGCATCATCAACATCGTCACCAAAGGCAACACGCTGCGGGGCGGCCAACTGAGCCTCGACGGGAGCGGCGGTACCCGCTCGGGCACCCTGAACCTGAACGGCAGCTACCGCACAGGCAAGATGGGTTTTGCGCTGGGCGGCTTTGGCCGGGCTGGCTACAACACGCCGGGTAGCTTCACCAACGAGCAGCTGACGACCAATCCCACCACGGGCGCCCAAACCCAGACGACGCAAGCGGCTGACACGCGCCAAAACCAGCTATTTGGGCGCTACACGTTGGGCTGGGACTACGACCTCAACAAGCAAAATTCGCTGACTGCCTCCCTGACCTACGGCA
>CALMOO010000502.1 GCA_937871705.1 uncultured Hymenobacter sp. | reverse complement strand
ATGCCATGCAGGGCCTGACCGAGTTCATCCCTACCCCCACTAAAATCGCGTACCTCCAGCAGCTGCTGGAGGTGGGGTTTGACGTGCTCGACTTTGGCTCGTTTGTGTCGCCCAAGGCCATTCCGCAGCTGCGCGACACCGCCGAGGTGCTAGCCGGCCTCGACCTCAGCCAGACGCGCACCCGGCTGCTGGCCATCGTGGCCAACCTGCGCGGTGCCGAGCAGGCGGCCAGCTACCCCGAAATCAGCTACCTGGGTTTTCCGCTCTCCGTGAGCGCCACCTTCCAGCGCCGCAATACCAACCAGACCCTCGCCGAGGCCCGCGCCGATGTGGCCGCCATGCACGCGCTGTGCGAGCGGCAGGGCAAAACGCTGGTCGTGTACCTGTCCATGGGCTTCGGCAACCCCTACGGCGACCCCTGGAGCCCCACCCTCGTGGCCGAGTTTACGCAGGAGCTGGCGGCGCTGGGCATCCGCATCGTGGCCTTGTCCGATACCATCGGCATCTCCACGCCCGCGCTCATCACGCCGTTGTTTGCCGAGCTGATTCCGGCCTTTCCGCAGCTCGAATTTGGCGCGCACCTGCACACTACCCCCATCACCTGGCGCGAAAAGGTGCAAGCCGCCTACCTGGCCGGCTGCCGCCGATTCGATGGGGCCCTGGGCGGCATCGGGGGCTGCCCTATGGCCGCCGACGAGCTCACTGGCAACATGGCCACCGAGAACCTAGTAGCGTTTCTGACCGAGCAAGGCGAAGCCCTAGCGCTCGACAGTACCGCCCTGCGCCAGGCCCAAGCCCTAAGCCAGGCGGTGTTTGCGCTGTCCTGCTAAGGCAGCTTTTCTACCTCCACGCGCCGGTTGCGGGCATCGGGCGAGGGGTGCAGCGGGCGCTTGTCGCCATAGCCGATGGTTTCGATACGGGCCGCCGCTACCCCGGCTTTCACTAAGTAAGCGCGCACGGCTTCGGCGCGCTGCTCCGATAAGAGCTGGTTTTTTTGAGGCTCCCCGAGGCGGTCGGTATGGCCCGCCACGCGCAGGCGCAGCGCGGGGTTGGCCCGTAAGTCGGCCGCCAGCTTGTCGAGCGCCGGCCCCGACTCGGGTAGGAGCTCAGCGGTGCCTTGGCTAAAGAGCACCGTGGGCAGCACTACCGGGGCCGGCGCGGGCGCGGCTGGAGCCGTCAGCGCCGAGTCGGCACGCAGGGTGGGGGTAGGGGCTTGCGCTACGGGCGGGGCAACGGGCGCCGGTCGCGCGGGCGGTGCGGCACGCTTTCCATCCGTTACCCGCACGGTGATGGGCACCGCCGAGCTTTCGGCCGACGGATAAAAGCCCTGGGTGATATAAAACGTCGTGGTTTTGGCCAGCTTGGTGCGGTAGGTGTTGCCCACAGCCAGCGGCTGCGTCAGCTCGGCATCGGCAAACCAGCGCACATCGCGCCCCGATACGCGCAGAGTGTTCAGCGTGCCCGCGGCCACCGCGGCCGCCGACTTGAGCTTGACGCGGTAGAAGGTGAACGTGCCCACGTCGCAGTCGCCCATCGGGCGGTAGGTAGCGTGTCCCGTCAGCTTTTCCTCGCTCGCGTTGTACGTAAACGTGATGGAGCCGTCGCACCAGTAGCTAAAGGGCCGCCGCCCGGTTTCGTCCAGCTTGCGCACGTGCTCTAGCCGCAGCCCGGTAGCCGTGCGCGTGCCCTGCATCTGAAACGTGACCGACACCCGCGGCTCGTCGCCCTCCTCTTGGTAAAGCACGCCAAAGAGCGCCGCCTCTTTGCCGGCCTGCACCCGCAGCTCTGCCGGCCAGTAGCGCGGGTCGCCGGCTTCAGTTTCCACGCCCTGCCACGTGCCGCTTAGCGTCTGGGCCCGCACCTGGGTTGCCAGCAGCAAAGTCAGTAGGCCATACCAAAAGCTGAGTTTCATCCGACCAAAATAGCGCGCAAGGCGCACAAAGTTGCCCATAGCAGGCGGCATTGTTCGCTGAGCTTTGGCCCAGCGCTTACCCGAGATAGCTTAGGTTCAACTCAAATACGCCATGTCCGCTGGGCTCAACTCAATGTCTGCGGCCTTCAGGTTTTCCCGCAAATGCGCCAGCGACGACGTGCTCAGTATCGGGAGCAGCCAGGGCGATTTGTGCAGCAGCCACACGATAGTCAGTTGCGCCTCCGATACCTGGACCTGGTACTTGCGCGCCAGCTCGGCCGGCTTGTCGCCGGCTTTGGGCAGGCCGTGCACCAAGGAGAAGAACGGCACCAGCGGAATACCGTGCTGCTCGCACAAGGCTAGCACTTCCTCGCCGCCGCGGGTTTCACCGTGGCCCTCGCGCAGGGTGGTGCACTGGACGTAGCCGTACAGGTTCTCCACAGTAGCAATTTCGCCCATACTCAGGCCGGTTTCCAGCTCTTCGGGGCTCACGTTGCTCAGGGCCACGTGCTGGATTTTGCCTTCCTTTTGCAGCTCAAACATGGCTCCTAGCTGCTCATCAAATGGCACCTGGCCGTGGCCCATCAGGCGCAAATGCACGAGTTGCGCCTGCTCTTGCTGCAGGGTGCGTAGGTTGTTCGGTTAGGCGCATGGTGCCGTAACCCAAGCGATTGACGGTGAGCGGCTGGGCTGACTTGGGCGCAATGGTGATGGGAAGGGAACTGGACTACTCAAACAGCCACCAGAACTGTCGGGTTTAAGCTACTTGCGCGCCGCACCGCCCTGCTGGGCTGCCTTAATTCTCTCAGCTACTTCTACCATCGGGGCAATGTAGATGTCTTTTTCGTGCGCCTTGAGGTAGCGTAGCAGCTGGCGATGCGCGGCTAGGTCTACATTGATGCTGTGCCCGCCGCCTACCCCATGAAACAGAAACACCAGCAGCGTGTGCGACTGTTGCGCTTGCTTCACCAGGTCAATCATATACGCCGCCGACTGGCCATTAATGCCATAGCAGTCTACGTTGTCTAACTGCACTTGCGCCGCCGTTTGCAGGCTGGGCGTAACGCCGCGAGCAGCCACAAATTCGCCTTTTAGCTGGTCGTAAAAGTTGACACCGCCGATTTGCCGGTCGCCGCAGGGGTAGGCGAAGGTGCGCGCCGTTTTGCCGTCGATGGCGTTGAGCAACGTATTGTTGACCCGAATCTCACTTACGGCCCGGCTCACAGTGTACTTGCTCAGGTCGTTGTCGGGCGTCACGAAGCCGCGGCCGGGTAGGCTGCCGTCGCAGGGATGAAACAGGGCGTGGTTGCCCAGTTCGTGCCCGCGCTGAGCGGCCCGCCGCCACTCCGGCAGCCGCTTGCTCACGGCCGGCGACGAGCCGATGAGGTAAAACGTGCCCCGCAGCTTCAGCGAATCGAGGGCCGGCATGGCGTTGTCCAGGTCTACATCAATGGCATCGTCGTAGGTCAGCACCACGGCGCACTGCTTGTTATTCCAGGTGCTAGTAGTTTGGGCATCAGCGGCATGACTAGCGAGGAAAAGCGCGCCAGCAGCCAGCCAGCGGCTGGCACGCAGCTTGCGCAGGCATTCGGTAGACAAAGAAAAAGTAGGCATTTGCTTAGTAGCTGGTGAACTGGGTGGGAATACGGTGCTAAGGTTACTTGCCTTTGCCTAGCCACAGCAGACTCTGCAAGATAAACTGGCTTTGCGCCGGGCTGCTAAACGTGGACGACAACGGCCGATTGGTGCCGTGCTCGTAGTCCATGTCGTTGTGCCCCATATTCATATATACCATGCGGTAGCGCCGGTTGGTCCAGGCCACGGGGTAGTAGCCTTCGTGCCAAATTTCGTGGGGTTTGGGCCCGGTACCCAGCGGAAAGCTGCTCGGGTCTATGGCCAGTAGAATGTCAATACCGGGGTTCTGGCGCAGGTCGTGGGTCCACTTGTACCATTCATTGGGCGCTGAAGTGAAGGTGGTCGGCAGCTTCCGGGTAGTCGGGTGCCGGCGGTCTTGCACCCGCAGCGTGGCCGAAGTAGGCCGCCAAGTATTGCCCGCGTAGTCGCCCGTGCCCAAAAACTGCTCGTGGTACCAATCCCAGTTCTGGGGGTAGGCCGAGGGCGTGAGGGCAAACGCCGAAAAGTGAAAGCCCAGCCATGCCCCGCCGTGCTCCATATACTGTTGAAAAGCCGCCCGTTGTGCTGGCTGCTCGGGCCGCGTATCCAGAAACAGCACCACCTGGTAGCGCGCCAAAAAGCTGGCGTTCAGGTTCTGCCAATTAGAAGTCGTATCGTACGCAAAACCATGCTGAGCCGCCTGCTGCGGAAACCACTGGTTGGCCTCGCGCACAAAGTCGATGTGGGCCAAATCGTTGCGGCCCGTAAAAAAGGCAATAACTCGGAAAGCCGGCTTGCTGCCCTGGGCCTGGGCCAGCCCTGCCCAGGCGCTAAGCCCAATCAATACTAGTAGTCGCAGCAATTTCATAAGGTGCCAAAGCTAGCGCGCCTTATCCAGTTTCCTGTCGCCAAGGCGTAGCACCGGTTAGGAGAGTAGGGGTAGGGCACCAAAAGCTGAACGCCGCTTACCGAGTGAGCCGGTATATAAAGCTGCCTACCGTGTGAGCCGGTAAATCATGAGCGCCGTACGCTCGACCAGCTTCGGAAACTCCTTCAAATTGATGGTTTCCCCGGCAGCGTGGGCGCCCTTGCCAGGTGCCCCCAAGCCATCAAGGCAGTCGAGGTACTGCGCCACATAGGAAACGTCGCCAGCCCCGCGCGAGCCGGGGTCGCCGGCCACTACCGGCCCGTAGCCCAGGTCGCGGCTCGCTTGGTCGGCCAAGTCGGCTAGCTTCTGGTTGCCGGGGGTAGGGGCCATGCCGGGAATGCCATCGGAAAAGGTGATTTCGGCCCGCGTTCCAGCTAGGTTCTGGGCCACAATGGCGCGCATCTTGGTGCGGGCGCCTTCCTTCTGAGCTTCGGTCAGAAAACGCAAATCGCCGGCAACCGCCGCCGTGGGCGCAATGATATTGGTTTTGCCGACCACTTCCCCGCGAGCTTTCGCCTCGTCGTAGTTCACTTCGGAGCCGCCCACGATAAGGCCAGGATTAAAGGTCAAGTACTGCTCCTGGCTCAGCGTTTCGCGGAAGGAGTTCAGGATGCGCGCGGCCTCGTAAATAGCCCCGTAGCCAACCGTTGGCTTGAAAATGGTAGACGAATGGGCCGCCGTGCCGAAGGTTTTCAACTGCCAATTGCTAGAGCCCCGCCGGGCCGTGGCCACCGTGTGGCGGTCGATGGCATTTTCAAACGCTAGCGCCACCTGCGCTTCTTTAGCTCGGGCAATGAAGTCGGCGCGGGCTTCCGGACCCGTGCCGCCGCGCTCCTCGTCGCCCGTAAAGTAGGCCGTGATGCTGGCGTCTTTGAGCAACCCATTGGCTTGCAGCGCCTGAAGCGCCGCCAGTATCACCACGTCGCCGCCCTTCATGTCGTTTACGCCCTGGCCGGTGGCGGTCGAGTCGTTGAGCCGAGTAAACTTGGTAAACGACATATCCACCTCAAACACCGTGTCAAGGTGCCCAATCAGGAAGAGCCGTTTGCCCTTTTTGCCTTTGTGCTGGGCTACCAGGTGGCCGGCCCGCTGCATGCTGGGGGGCATGGCTACCCACTCCGTTTTGAACCCTATCGCCTCAAACTCCTCCTGGAATACGGTGCCTACTTCGCGTACGCCCTGCACGTTGAGCGTGCCGCTGTTGATGTTGACTACCTGCTCCAGCAGCTTCTCGGTCTGCGGCAGGTGCTGCTGCACCGAGGCTACCAGCTTGCGTTCGGTAGCGGTGAGCTTCTGCGCCTGGGCCGCGTGGCAGCAGAGGAAAGCGGCGGCAAGTAGGAGTTTTTTCAACGTACTAGTGGCTAGGAAGGCTCGGCAAGATACTAGGAGGAGCTATGCCTTGGTCTACCCTCACCCCAGTTAAAACGTAATCGAGCATTCGAAACAACTGCCTAGCTCAGCAGCAACAATGCGCTGCAAGGTGGTTAACCGAACATCTTTCAGGTCACTTTCTAGCTTGAAAACGCACGCCTTGCCGCTAACCGATTAAGCTCACGAGTCGGCCGAAACTGCTGCCGGCCGAATGCCTTCCTGGTCCTTGGTCAGCACCGGCTGCCGGGCTTTGCCCTTGGCCCGGCCTTTCTTGAACGTGATGGTCCAGATGCTGTCGTAGTCATCGTCGGGCCATTCCTGAGGCTCTTCGATGCCCAGGGCCGCGGCAATTTTCACAATGTTGTGGTGCTCCCATATCAGCAGCACGGTGCCGCGGTGGTGCCGGAGCTCTTTCACGAGGCCCTTGATTTCGTCGGGAGCGTAGTCGCTGTTAATGGTCAGGTTGTGTTGCACGGCGTAGGGCAGCACGGTTTGCATCATTCGCACCCGGGTGGTCTGGTCCTTATCGGTGCCGATGCACGGCACGTAAGTGAAATGGGGCGGCCGGGGTAGTAATTTGTTGAGTACATCGGGCAAGGCCAGCGCCCGTTCGAAGCCTTTGGCGGAAAGGTTGTCGCCCTCGGTAGGCTTTTCGCCGTGCCGGATAATCACAATCTGGAGCAGCGGGCCTTTTGGAACTGGTGGGGCTTTAGGGTGCACCGGGTTGAGATGATACAGCAGAAAGAGCTTGTTTCTATCTAATTCGGTGAAATGGTCTATCATAAGGCAAAGGCAGTGAACAGCAACCGGAATCAGGCATAGACTACCCAACATGGCAATAACGTACCTGGAACGTAAGTACCGTTTGGGGCCTGTCTTGTAAATAAATACATTGCGCTATATTAAGGCCGAACTACTTCGAATGAATGCACCAGTTTTACTTTAGCTAAAAACCAAGGGACAGGTTCAAATCCATTGTCTTCATCATTCATATACTCGACAACAGTATCCCAATTGGTTGTGTTGTTGAAAAGTCCACTAGCATTAGAAGAGAGCCCAAATTTCACTGCCAACTCACTAAATAGGTCATGACAGTGGAAAGTGTGAAAATTACCACCAAGCTCTATTCCGATTAGGTCATAGCCAATAGTGTTCTCACCGACCTTACTATTCTCGTTGATTTTTCTTTTTAGAGAATCTGCAATGCCAATTAATCCTTGGCTAGAATCAGTCGGGCTAAATTCGTTTATAATCTCTTGTGCTTCTTTCGCATCAAAGTACAGCGCAAAAAGCTTGATGTCGTTTAGGTGTGAAAAATAGGTTGTGTAGTAGTTTTTAGCTGTGTCAGCATCAAAAAATACATCGCCCCACCCTATTAAATTTTCATCATCATATTTGACATCAGTCCATTCGCGAATTGATTCTATAGCCTCATCACTCAGCTCAAAATCCTTCTTGATAGTACTGATTCCTTTATTGTTATCAGTCGTCCAGGAGTAAGACCAATCGTCAAGCAAGGTGTCATTGATACAAGAGCTACACGTAAAAACAGAATGGTTCTCCAGAGAGCCAAAGGAAATTGGCCGAATCTTGATGAGGAAATAACCACCTAAGTAGTAGTCCATAGTTGGTCGTTGGAATGCAGGCAATGCGTAGTAATTACATATTCCGCCGGTACTGCCCACCTA
>CALMOO010000501.1 GCA_937871705.1 uncultured Hymenobacter sp. | reverse complement strand
GCGCCATACCCAGCGACGACAGTGCCTGCAGCTGCGGGTTTTGCTGGGCCAGCAGCTTGATGGAGCGCTCGTCGAGGTGGTCGCGGTGGCCGTGCGACAGCAGCAGGTAGTCAATATTGCGCACATCCTCGGGCCGGCAGGGTAGGGCGTGGCGGTGGCGCAGCCCAATCGACGAAAACAACACCGGGTCGAACAGCAGACTCACGCCCTTTATGCGCAGCAAAAAGCAGGCATGGCCCAACCACACCAGCATGTCTTCATTCGAAAAAAAAGCCTCGGCACACGGCACTACATTCGGCGCCCAAGTGTCCGCCTTTTTCTCTTCTTTCTGCGGGTTGGCCGTTAGTTGCCAGCGCAGTACGGTGCTGAACTGAGGCTCAAAAAGCGCCTCGCCATTGCAAAATTCCTTGCCAATGAGCTTGTTGCCAGCGTAGCCAGGGCGAATGGTGCGGAGCGCCTCGTTGCGGCGGTAGTGGGCAGGAGCGGACATAAGGGCAGGCAGGGGGTAGGGCCGCAAGTCGGCCACAAATTTGCAATAGTTGGTATAGTACTACCATAGTCGACTAAAGTTCGTAAGCTGACTTTTGACGTACCTTTTCCCTGCCTAACTGTCTTATTCTTATTTGTTATGAGCGACAATCAAATTGTGTCGAACCGCGACGGTTCGGGCACCATGCAGCTCTCGGCCGAAGATGCAGCCCGCATCCCGGCCCAGTTCTTTTCCCAAGTCTACGGCTGGATGGCCGCTGGCCTTGCCATCACGGGTGGCATGGCGCTGTTCACGGCTGCTACCCCCGCCTTGCAGCAGTTCGTGTTCGGTACCCGCTTCGTGTTTATCGGCCTCATCATTCTGGAGCTGGTTGTAGTCGGGTTTTTGTCCGCCCGTATTTTCCAGTGGACCCGCGCGCAGGCACAAGCCGCTTTCATCGGCTACGCGCTGCTCAATGGCGTCACGCTGAGCGTGGTTTTCCTCGCCTACACCGCTGATTCCATTGCTTCTACGTTCTTCACGACCGCGCTCATGTTCGGTGTGATGAGTGCGTTTGGCTACTTCACCAAGTCTGACCTATCAGGCTGGGGCAAGCTGCTGAGCATGGCGCTCATCGGCTTAGTCATTGCCATGGTAGTTAATATGTTCTGGGGTAATTCTACCTTAAACCTGCTAGTATCTTTCGTCGGCGTTATCCTCTTCACGGCCCTGGCTGCCTACGATACGCAGAAGCTCAAGCAAATCGCCTTCATCGGCGTAACGGAAGGCGAGGACATGAGCCACAAAGCCTCTATCCTCGGTGCCCTCACGCTGTACCTCGATTTTGTGAACCTCTTCTTGTTCTTGTTGCGCTTTTTCGGCCGTCGCCGCTAATTGTGAAGCAACCAGTTTTGAAAAGCTCCGCCGCGCAATCGGCGGGGCTTTTTGTTTGGTGCACATTCTGGGCTCTCGCGTGCGTGGGAGGGGGTAGGGAATGAACAACTCTAGCCTAAGTTTACGCCATTCCCTACCCCCCCTCCCGTACCCTATGCGTCGACATTTTCTATTACTGCTCCTGCTCGTCAGCATGCGAACTTCTTTTGCTCAGGCGCCGCGCATTGCCATAGAAACCGACCATACCAGCCTCGTGCTCACGGTGGGCGACAAGCAGCGCCTCTACCAGACGTATCTGGGCCAGAAGCTAACGC
>CALMOO010000500.1:2828-3688 GCA_937871705.1 uncultured Hymenobacter sp. | reverse complement strand
GCACTACGTAGTAGATGACGCAGGTAGTGGTGAGAAACAGCCCGATGAGCGAGCCGTAGCGCAGTACCAACGTCATGAAATCGGAGGAGCTTTCGGGCACGATTTCGTAGAACACCAGCCCGTCGATGATGAACGTACCAAAGAAGATGCCCGCAATAGCTACTACCAGCAGCAGCGCCAGCACAAACGTTAGCCCAGTAGCAATCAGACGCTTATGAAAATAGCCTCGGTGCTTGAACCAGGGATATTTCTTTTCAAACGCGTCGAGCAGGGCCATGATGCCGTTGCTGGAAAGCACGATGGCGGTGCCAAAACCAAAAGAAAGCAGACCGCCGTGCGGAATGCGCACGATGTCTTCGATGGTTGTAGCGGTGGCGGCGTACAGCTCGTGGGGCATGATATCGGCCAGGAACTGGAGGATGTCCACGTCGAGGCTCGGCACCGGGATGTAGGGGATGAGCGTGAAGAGGAAAATAATCGTCGGAAACAAGGCCAGCGTGAGGTTGAAGGCCATGTAGGCGGCGCGCTTTTCCAGCGAGTCGAGGCGCAGCTCGTGCAGCACACGCTCGCCCACGTCGTAGAGCGAGATGCTGCCGTCGCGCAGGTGCTTGCGCTTGCCCCAGGCCAGCAGGGTGCGGTAGGCGCGGTGGCGGCGCACATCGGGCACCAAGGCGCGGCGACGGGTGGGAGGAGCAAGCACCTTTTTAGAATTATGAGTTATGAATTAGAAAATTAGGAGTTGTTTGTCATTGCAAGTGCAATGCAGCAAGCGCAGCAGCACGAAATCTGCCTGATTTTTAACATTGTTCTCGGGCGATTGCTTAGTCGGCTCGCAATGTCAGACGCTATTTACGTACTAC
>CALMOO010000500.1:0-2818 GCA_937871705.1 uncultured Hymenobacter sp. | reverse complement strand
ACTCATTCCCTACCCCCCTTACTTGCCAAAGGCGGCGGGCGCAGGTGCGTCGCCGGAGGCGGCGCGGCCTTCGCCGAGTGGGCCCAGCGTTTCGGCCTCGGAAAAGTACGGTGCCAGCTTTTCCCGGACGCTGCCGGGGATGGGTACCGGGCGGCCGTTGGCGGTGCTCACGAACACCATGAGCGTGTAGCCTTCGGTGAGTAGGTCGCCGGCTTCGTTGCGGATTTCATACTCGAACTTGACCCGCGAGCCCTCGGCCAGTTCTTTGAGCATGACGCGAATGGTGAGGAAGTCGTCGTAGCGCGCGGGCCGGCGAAAGCGCGTGTGCAGCTCGCCCACGGGCATGCCCACGCCCTGAGCCTCCAGGTCTTTGTAGCGAATGCCCAGCTGGCGGAACGACTCGGTGCGGGCCACCTCAAAATAGGCGGCGTAGTTGCCGTGGTACACGTAGCCCATTTGGTCGGTTTCGGCATAGCGAACGCGGAGCTGGATATCGGCAGTATACATGTGGTAATGACAGGATGGTTTTGCTATTATCTGAGGCCATAAAGTTCTGCTAAGTCCAGCAGAATATGTCCTTCTATTTTTATTTCTGATAAATTGACGATAATTACAAGGAACACATTCTTATCATTAGTAGCTACAAGCACATGCTCATACTGCTGACTTGCCGCTAAGTAAACGTACGCTACTACCTCATCCAGTAAAGTAAACCTTTCTAAATCAGCAATGGGAACGGCCTCGACGTATGGCCAAATATCTAGCTTTGGCTCAGCCGTTGCAGTAACATTCCGCATTGGTGCCGAGAATGTCTGATTGAATTCCTCTAAAGTCAATTTACGGGTCTTCATGTTATAATCTCCCGCTATTTCACTCTCGCACCAGCCGCCGCACTAGGCTACCATTAACACCCGTGATGCGCAGGGTGTAGAGGCCCGGCGAGAGCGCAGATACCCGCAGCTCGCCACCGGCCGGGCCCAGCGGCTGGCGGCTGACTTCGCGGCCCAGCGCGTCGAGCAGCTGAGCCGTGGCGGGGCCAAAGCCGGCAGGCAGTACAACCTGCACCGCGCCGCTGCTGGGGCTGGGGTAGGCTTGCCACTCGGGCGCGGCAGGGGGGCGCGCCGCCAGTACGTAGGGTTGGTAGGCGGCGGTAGCGGCCTGGGCCGCGGCTTGCAGGGCCACCAGCGTGGGCGCGGCCAGCACGGCAAAAGCAACCGTGGCCGAGTCGCCAGGCGCCAGGCGGGGCACCACGGTACTCAGCACCTGTGAAACATCGCCGCTCGCCGACGCAGTAACCACCTGGTTGGCGCGCGTGAAACCGCCGCTGAGGGCCAGGTATTTTTCGGCCGGGCTAAAGCCATCCTTAAAATAAACAGGGGTGCCAGCGGGTGCGTTGTTATCAATAGAATAAACCCCGGCGGGGCGGGTACCCAGCACTTGTATGCCGGCAACTACGCGGATAGCCAGCGGGTCGTAGCAGTAGCCCAGGCGCTGCACCGAGTCGTAGCGGGCCAGGTTGCGGCCACTTTCGCCGGGCAGGTCCCAGTCGGCAAACAGGCCGGCGTAGAGCGGTTTTAGGGTATCGGCCGTGACGTTCGTTAGCGAATATTCCAGGATAATAAAATCGCGGCGAGCGGCGGGGGCCGCCCAGCTCAGGCCGCGCTGGCGCACCCGCACGCCCACCGAGCGGGGCGCCTTGGCAGCGGGCAGCGAATCGCGAAAGACGCTATAGGCCTCCTGGTCGGCGCGGGGGCCGGGCAGCACCCGGCGAATGGGCACTTCGGTGTAGAATGACTGGCGGGCCGTGCTGGGTGCGGCGCGCAGGCGGTCGGCCACGCGGGTGGGGGTAGTAGCCACTAGGAGGCCACCTTCGCTCAGCAGCGGGCCCAGGTTGCGGTAGCTCAGCCCAAGGCCGCCCTGGTCGTAGGTTTCGTCATAAGCTAGGTTGCCCCGACTGGTGAGGCTCATGGCAAGGTCGCCGGCATCGAGCTGCACAAAGTCGGGGTTGAGTTGCACATCGAGGTACTGGTCGGTCTGATAGCCGCCGGCCGCCGTGAGGCGGTAGCGCAGCGTGGCTGTGGTATTGAAAGGCACGCTGCGGGCCACTACCAGCTGGAAGGGCTGCGTGGCGTTGTTGGTTTCGGCCAGCGTCATGAGGCTGCCGGCCGCAAAACTGCCTTTCCGTACCGTTAGGTAAGGCGAAAGTGACGTGAGCGTGACGGTGAGGCCGGCCACCGGCAGCAGCAGGTTGCGCACGGTGGCGGCCAGCTGCAAAGTATCGCCGGGGGCGTAGCCGGCAGAGCGGGCCGGGGCAAACGTGCTTACTACTACCCGCGCCTCTTGCTGCCCGAGTGCCGCTACCGCCCGCGCCACATTGAGCCGGCCCCTACCCAGCTTGCCGCGGTAAGCAGCGTTGGCCGGCAGGGCATAAATGGCTGTGTCGGCCGACTGCCGCAGCTGCCCCGCTACTTGCTCGGCAGTGAGCTGCGGAAAGCGCACCCGCACCAGCGCCGCCGCGCCCGCCACTAGCGGCGCCGAGAAAGAAGAACCGCTTCCTATCGTATAGTCCCCATCGACTGGCCCGGCCCCGGAGGGGGCGTAGTTTCCGTTCACAACCCGGATATCTAACCCAGGCGCGCTCATATCGACGCGGTGGGTATAAGTGGCAAAAGCGGCTTTGGCATCGGCTGCGTTGGTGGCGGCCACCGACAGCACGTGGTTGTAGGAGGCGGGGTAGAAAAGCAACTCGGCGTTGGTATTGCCGGCGGCCGCTACCAGCACCACGTCTTTGTTGACGGCGGCGTAGTCGCACACATCC
>CALMOO010000499.1 GCA_937871705.1 uncultured Hymenobacter sp. | reverse complement strand
GGCCGGTGCCGCCGAGGAAACGTTTGGCCGCATTTACAAAGATGATTTCCGGGCGTACCGCGACGAGCTGGTTATCTCCACCAAAGCCGGCTACGGCATGTGGCCGGGCCCGTATGGCGATGGCGGCTCGCGCAAATACCTGACGGCCAGCCTCGACCAGAGCCTGCGCCGCACGGGCCTCGACTACGTCGATATCTTTTATCACCACCGCCCCGACCCCGACACGCCGCTCGAAGAAAGCATGACGGCCCTCGATGCGCTGGTGCGCCAGGGCAAGGCCTTGTACGTGGGCATTTCGAGCTACTCGCCCGAAGAAACGCAGCGCGCCTGCGCCGTGCTGCGCGAGCTGGGCACGCCCTGCCTCATCCACCAGCCCAAGTACTCACTGCTGGTGCGCAACATTGAGCAGGGCTTGCTCGATGTGCTGGCTGAGGAGGGGGTAGGGTGCATTCCGTTCTCACCGCTGGCCCAAGGCCTCTTGACCGACAAGTACTTATTCGGCGTACCGGCCGACTCGCGCGCCGCCCGCCACCTGGGCAACGGTGCCATTGAGGAAGACCAGCTTACTCCCGCCAATATCGAAAAAGCCCGGCATCTCAACGAGTTAGCCCAGGCCCGCAGCCAGACGCTGGCGCAAATGGCTCTGGCCTGGGTGCTGCGCGACCCGCGCATTACTTCCGTTATCATTGGCGCCAGCAAGCCGCAGCAGGTAACCGATGCCATCGGCTGCCTGGCTAACTACAAGTTTAGCACGGAGGAGCTAGCGCGAATTGATACGATAATGAAGTAACAACTAAGCTGATAGCCATCAGCTTAGTTGTTAAGGCAGCGTAGTTGGGAGCGACCCTGCTCCCCCCGTGAGCCGGTTGCGCGGCAGCAGGCGCATGGTGGTGTCGAGGCGCTGCGTGAGCAGAACCTGGTGGCACTGCTGGCGCAGCGTGGCTTGCTGCTGCTGCTGCTCTTTTTTCTGGAAAAGCTTGACCTGGTACTTGGTGCCGGGCACGTCGCGGCGCAGGTTTACGTAGGTGAGGCGAGGCGAGCGGGGGCGCATGGGTTCGCCGTTCTGGATGCGCTCGACGCGGCGTTTGTTGTTGCCAAACAGCACGTTGAGCGGGTTCATGCCCACGTAGAGGTTGGCACTGCCGTCGAGGTGGTAGCGGCCGCTCACTTCCAGCTCGGTAAGGTTGCTGTTGAGGCGCAGGCTAGGGATGAGCACTTGGCCCTGGCTCAGGATAAACTCGGTGCTTACGGGCTCGAAAAACAAGTGCGCCGTGCGCTCCGGCTTGATAATCTTGAATGATTGCGCCAGTAGCTCCACATCTAGCAGCTCCAAGTCGCGCACGTCGGCGCGCACGTAGCCATAGGTTTGCTCGCGCAGGGGCAGGGCCGCAGCGCAGCGCAGCGTGCCGCGAATATTGCTGGGCGTTAGTACTTTAAGCTGCATGTCGTTGGCCGTGGCAAAAAGGTCGGGCAGCTTAATGTCTTCCAGCAAGGCCTGGATTTCGAGCGGGTGGTGCATCCTACCCCCATCGGTTTGCAAGATGCCGTGCAGCGTGATATGCCCATCTAAGGCATCGAACGAGCACTCATCGACGCGCGCCTCACTAGAGTTGAGGTGCGAAACCAATTGAAATTTGTTGCCCTGAATAGAATTGTAGCGCACCTGGTCGGCCTGCACTCGCAGCACCGCCGTAAGCCCGCCGCTGGCCAGCAGAATGCCCGCCGGCGAGCGACTGCCCGGCGCGTGCTGTCGTCTGAAAACCAAGCGCCTGGCATGGCGCCGCGCCAGGGCCAGCGCTCGCCGCTCCGGCAGCGGAATCTGCTGAAACTGGAACTTGGCGGCCGTGTCGCGCGGCGGCTTCAGGCTAGCCAGCATCCCGAGCAGCTGCTGCACATCGAGCGAGGTATAGCGCATGTCGACCTCGGCCGTAGCCGCCACCAGATGGATGCCCGATACCCGCGCCTCGGCCGAGGCGCGCCCTACCCCCCCCTGCGGTGCCACAAAGCGCAGGTAAGGCATTCGCAGCAGCGAGTCTTCCTTGATAAAGCGTAGGTGCAGGTTGCGCAGCGGCTCGCCCACGGGCAGCTCCAGCTTATTAATATCCCAGGTTACGGTGCCGTCGGCGGCAAGCAGCAGCTCGCGCAGGGCCGGCGTGGCCGTGCCCGGCTGGCGGCCTACCCCCCCTGGCCGGCGCAGCCCGCTGGCGCCGGGCGGGCGCGTGAGGCGGGTGATGAGCTGGCGGTAGTTGACCGTCGCGAAGTGCATGGCCAGGTCAAAATTCACGGGGGCCAC
>CALMOO010000498.1:2198-3313 GCA_937871705.1 uncultured Hymenobacter sp. | reverse complement strand
CTCTACGGCCGCACCAACCTGGTGCTGTCGCCGCGCGCCGAGGCGCTGGGCGAGGCGCTAAGCGTGTGGTTTGGCGTAGCGGAGGGGGGTAGGGCCCAGTCGGTAGTAGCCAAAACGCCGACTACTGATTTTGGCATTTCGTGCATCTACCCGCAGATTCCCGGTATTCCGCCCTACCACAACGACGCGGTGTGGCCCTTTGTGCAGAGCTTCTGGGCGCTGGCGGCAGCTAAGGCCGGCAATGAGGCGTCATTGACCGAAAGCATGGCGGCCATCTACCGGCCGGCGGCGCTGTTTCTGACCAACAAGGAGAACTTCGTGGCCGGCAACGGCGACTTTGCGGGCACCCAGATTAATTCTTCCAACATGCTCTGGAGCTTGTCGGGCAGCCTGGGCTTGGTGTATAAAATCCTGTTTGGCCTGCACTACGAAACCGACCGGCTGACTTTCCAGCCCTTCGTGCCGCAGGCTTTCAAGGGCGCGCGCAAGCTCACCAATTTCAAGTACCGCCAGGCCGTGCTGGATATTGACATGACGGGCTTTGGCAATGTTATTCAGACTATCACCTTAGACGGCCAGCCCCTGGCCGGTGCAGCGGTGCCTGCCACGCTCACCGGCCGCCACACCATGCACATCGTGCTCAGCAGCCAGGCGCCCGCGGTGGCCAAGGTGACGGAAGTGCCCAACCGCTTTTCGCCCGAAACGCCCCAAGTCAGCTACGCCAACGGGCGACTGAACTGGAGCGCCCTACCCCAGGTGAAGCAATATAAAGTATTGAAAGACGGTAAGCTAATCGCCAGCAGTGCCGCCACTTTCTACGGAATAGCGGCTGGCCCCTACGCCGAGTACCAGGTAGTGGCCGTGGATGCGCACGGCCTCGAATCGTTCGCCAGCGAGCCGCTGCCAGTGGGCAGCAAAGCAACGCAGGTGCAGCTCGAAACTGTGGCCACCAAGTCGGAGTTGCCTTACCAAGGGTTCACGGGCCAGGGTTTTGTTGAAGTCAGCACCAGCAAAAACAAGGAGTTAACGCTGCCCATCACGGTGCCCGAGGCGGGGGTTTATGCCGTCGATTTTCGCTACGCCAACGGCAACGGGCCCACTAACACCAATAATAA
>CALMOO010000498.1:883-2188 GCA_937871705.1 uncultured Hymenobacter sp. | reverse complement strand
GCTGGGTACCATTGTGCTGCCCCAGCGCGGCGTCGATGAATGGTCGAACTGGGGCTTTTCCAACGCCGTGCTCGTGCACTTGGATAAAGGCAGCCACCAGCTCACGCTGGCCTACGACCCCGCCAACACTAACATGAACGGCGCCGTGAACCAAGCCATGCTCGACTACCTGCGCGTGCGCAAGGTGCGGTAAACTGGCTCGCCTACCCTGCCAAGCGCTGGCGTATCTTCGCCAGCGCTTACTTATTTGCTTGGTATGAAACAACTTGTTGAGAAGCACCCGCTAGCTATTCGCTGGTTCCACTGGGTGAACTTCCCGGTGCTCAGCCTCATGATTTGGAGCGGCCTCTGGATTTATTGGGCCAATGATATCTACCGCATCGGCTGGGGTCAAACTACGCTGCTCAAGTTCTTCCCGCAGTCATTCTACGATGCCTTTCACCTCGACCACAAGCTGGCCCAGGGCATGAACTGGCACTTCCTGCTAATGTGGGCATTCTTCATAAATGGCTTACTGTACGTAGGTTACACGCTCGTGTCGGGCGAGTGGCGCTACCTGCTGCCCAACCGTCATTCGCTGGGCGAAGCCTGGCAAGTCACGCTCCACGACCTCGGCTTGCGCAAAGCTGCGCCGCCCGTGCGCAAGTACAACGGCGCTCAGCGCATCGCTTACACCTTGGTCGTATTAATGGGGGTAGGGTCGCTGCTGACAGGGCTGGCCATCTACAAGCCGGTGCAGTTTGGCTGGCTCACGCAGGGGCTGGGCGGCTACGAAGCGGCGCGCGTCGAGCACTTTGTGCTAACTATTGGCTACGTGCTGTTTTTCGTGGTGCACGTGGCGCAAGTGGTGCGCGCCGGCTGGAATAATTTCCGCTCGATGGTGGCCGGCTTTGAGGTAGAAGACGTGCCAGTTGGCGCTAGCAGCAGTACTCCCGTCGTTGCGCAGCGCAGTCCAGAAGCTAACGGAAACTAACCGCTAGCCTGCGGATGTAAGTAAGTAGCTTTTATTAGCCTGTCTATCCTGATGCAACCGACCTCCGCGCCCGAAAATCCTATTCCTCCCCATAAATCTTCCGATGGCAAGGACATGACCCTGCCGCCCGGCTCGCCGTGGCAGCAAGAGGCCACACGTCGCACACGCCGCTCGTTTATAGTAGGTGGGCTGGCTGCGCTGGGTGCCGGGCTGGGCTGGCGCTACCTGCTGCACCGCCCCGATGCCGACGGCACGCCCGTGCCCTTCCGGCGAGTGCTCGATGCCAATGGCCGCCTCTCTGCCGCATACTTTCGCGAAACGCGCCTAGCCCC
>CALMOO010000498.1:0-873 GCA_937871705.1 uncultured Hymenobacter sp. | reverse complement strand
AAACGCAGGCCCGTGAGCCTCGCCAGAACGGCGATGCTGGCCTGCAATCGCCGCTCGACGCGGCCGCCTGGCGCATGCAGGTGCAGCCCTACGGCGGCGGTCCGGCCCAGGCCTTCACCCTGGCCCATATCAAGGCCCTACCCCGCACGGAGTTTACTACTCAGCTCAAGTGCATCGAGGGCTGGAGCGTGATTGTGAACTGGGCTGGCGTGCGCTTTGCTGATTTTCTGGCCAAGTATCCGCTCGCTAGCCGCTCAGGCCAGCCTCTTACCGACATATCTAAGCTACCAACCGACCTAGCGCCCTACGTTAGCGTAGTTACGCCCGACGAGGAGTATTACGTGGGCCTCGATATGCACAGCGCCATCCATCCCCAAACGCTCCTGTGCTATGAGATGAATGGCCAACCGCTCAGCGAGGGGCACGGTGCGCCGCTACGTTTGGTCACGCCGCTCAAGTACGGCATCAAGCACCTCAAACGCATCGGTACCATCTCGTTTGCCGACGAGCGCCCCGCCGACTACTGGGCCGAGCAAGGCTATGATTGGGATTCAGGGCATTGAGTTAGACACCTAAGTCTGTTATCCTTCACAAGCTCAGGATGGCAGACTTAGGTGTCTAACTACACTACCTACTGTATTACCCGAATTTCGTAGTGCTCCTGCGCTGGGTTGCTGGCGTTGGGCACGCGCCAGGCGCCTACCCGGCTGGGGCCGTAGCCGAGGTTCACCTTTACCCATTCGTCGCGGGTGGGTAGGAGGGCCAAAATCTCGATTTTCAACCGCTGTAAATCATCCTCCACATCCTGGCGCTGCTGCTGCAGTTCGTCGTGGTGCTGGTCGAAGGAGCCGGTGGGCGGGCGCTGCTCAAATT
>CALMOO010000497.1:1201-2757 GCA_937871705.1 uncultured Hymenobacter sp. | reverse complement strand
TCCGTGCCCGCCGAGCCCCCAAACGACACCGTCAGAAACGACGTGACCAGCTGCGAATACAGCTTGGAGCGCGGCACAATGGCGTTTTCGCGGGCCGTGTTGTAGATGATGGGCCCAATGCCCCGGCCCAGGTTGCCGTTTAGTAAATATTTGGTTACCAGCACCGTGAGCGTAATGCCGATAACGGGGTAGAGCGAGAGCGCAAAAACCCGGTTGGGCTCTGTAACGGCATCGGCCAGACGCGCCTGCTGCCAGTGTATCGCCGTTTTGAGGGCCACCGCCGCCAGCCCCGCCAGCACGCCCACCAAGCCCGCCAGCCAAATCACATACACGCGCTCGCTCACGTGGCGCAGCCGCCACAGCAGCAGCGGATTGAGCAAACGGTAGATGCGGCTTTTGGGCATGATAAATCAATTGTCAATCATCAGTTAACAATTATCAAGCCGACTGAATTGGGTTGCAGAGTTTTGGTAACCTGATGCCTGGCCGGTATTAAGCTGATACAAAGGGGCTTGTATCTGCAGAATAAATGATTGATAATCGATAAATGATGATTGATAACTGAATACTACCGCGCGCAAATTCCTCGGTATGGGCAATACTCACACTTGGCCAAATCATCGGTTTTGCGGATGGGCTCGGTGGGGTCCAGAATGCGGCGGGCCAGGCGGGCCACCAGCTCGGCGCTGGCGCGCAGGAAGTCAGGCTCGCCGGTGCCTTCGGTAATAAATTCGAGCGGCGCGGTGAGCAGGCCGTCATCGATTTTGCGCATCGACAGGATGGCCGCCTCCGAGCCGGGCGGCGCGGGGTGCAGCGCGTCGCTTTCCAGCATGAAGCGGTAGAGCCAGAGCTGGCGCACCTTGTCGGCGCCCGACGAGCTTTCGGTGAGCAGGCGCTCCACGGTGTCGGCGGTGCTCAGGGGCTTGGCGCGGCCGCGCAGGTTCAGCTCGCGGCCTTCCACGAGGCCGGTTTTATAGTCTACTACCCGGCGCCGGCCGTCGGGAAGCGCGTCGATGCGGTCGGCGCGGCCAAAGAGGCGCACCGGCAGCGGCTCGGCCTCGCCAGGAATGTCGGCAAAAACAGTGGCGGCCATCTCGGTTTCCTGCGCCACGATGCGCAGCGGCAGCACGCCCGGCTGGTGGGGTAGGCTTTCTAAGTACTTGCGAATGAGGCGCACCGCCACCTGGCCCAGCACGTGGTTGAGGCCATCGTCGGGCCGGGCCTGGCGGTCGGCTTCTTCCTGCCGCAGCTGGCGGCTGACTTCGGCCGGCACTTTTTTGAGAATGTCCGGCAAGTCGGCCGCCGTGATGTCGCGGCCATCCAGCTCAAAGGGCTTGAGCAAGTGCTCCAGCGCGTCGTGCACTACCGTGCCGAAACCATCGGTGCCCAAGGCTTCTTCTACCTCCTCATTTTCCTGGAAGCGCGCCAGGCGCGAGAAGTAGAATTTGAGCGTGCAGGAAATATATTCATTGAGAGCCGACGGCGAGAGGCCGCGTTCGAGCACGCCGCGCAGGGCGGCCAGCAGCTTCTCCTTGAGGCCGCCGATCGGCAGCACC
>CALMOO010000497.1:0-1191 GCA_937871705.1 uncultured Hymenobacter sp. | reverse complement strand
AGAGCGAGGTCGTTTTCTGTAGCAGCCCCCCGGGACTCCGCAGGGGAGGAGGCCGGCCCCATAGGGGTCTCGTGGGGCTGCGCTTCCACCACCTTATCTTCCACCACCAGCGCCGGGTTTTGGGCCGCTAGGTCAAACTCCAGCTGCCGCAGAAAGCGGCTGCGCTCGCCGCTTTTCACGCCTTCGGCGCCGGGCAGCACGTGCACCAGGTCTACGCGGTCGGCGCGCTGCAGGAGGCGCCAGAAGTTGTAGGCAGCCGTCGATTCGGCGTCGGCGTAGGTGGGGAGCTTAAACTCCGTGAGCACGTCGTAGGGAAAGAGCGAATTCTGGTGCTTGGGGGCAGGTAGGGTGTTCTCGTTGCAGCTCAGGATGATGACGTGGTCAAAATCCAGGGCCCGGGTTTCGAGTAAGCCCATAATCTGCACCTGCGCCAGTGGCTCGCCCGCAAAGGGCAGGCGCGTACGACGCATCTGCTCGTACAGAAAGCGCCGAAATGAGCGCACGCTCAGGCGCTGCTCGCGGCAGTCGAAGGCCGAGTCGAGCTGCCGCACCAGCGTGTAAAACAAGTACAGGTATTCCGCCTCAATGGCCGCGTGGTCGTGCTCATACACCTGCTTGAGCAAATTAATCAGCGTGTAGCAGGCCTGAATGATGTTGTCGCAGTTGTCCCAAGTCTTAAAAAGCGCCTCGATGAGCGGGTGGCCGTGACCCAGCTTGAGCAAGTCGGTAGCGGGCAGCAGCACCATGTGCCGCTTCACAATCTCGTGACAAATGCCATTGAGTAGCCCATGAAACTGCGGCGCCTCGGCCTGCGCATCGAGCCACTGCTGGTAGCGGCGCAAAAACGGGTGCGCCAGCAGCTTGGTCACCGCCAGATGGTGGTATTTAGGCACGCCGTAATCCTTACCCCCCTCGCCTTCCCGAATGCCGGTGAGGTGCACCTCAAACAGCAAATCGACCAGGTTGAACAAGGCCGTGCTCTGAAAGCTAAGGCCCATGGTCACGTTAAAGTCGGGCACCAGCTCCTGGGGGGGTAGGCCGTGTAGCACGGGCAGCAGCAGGGTTTCGTCGGGCAGCACCACGGCCACGGTGGCGTCGGGGTTGAGCTGGCGGGCCTCGGCCAGCAACTGGCCGGCCAGCTTGCCCTGCATACTGGCGTTGGCCACGCCCAGCATGCGCACGTGGTGGGGG
>CALMOO010000496.1 GCA_937871705.1 uncultured Hymenobacter sp. | reverse complement strand
CCTTTTTTGCGTTCTATACCTTTTAGCGAGGGGGTAGGCCTACTCTTCGCCGTCGAGACGCTGGGCCAGCATTTCGTTGGTGCGCCGCTGGTTTTTCTTATTCTTGGCCAGGCTGGCGGGTTCATCGGGTAGCAGCGCCATGCTGTGCAGGCAGGCCTGGGCGGGCGGCGTTGCTTGCAGCTGGCGGTACTGTCGCAATTGGCCCGGCGACAGCAGGTGCACCATCACTTGGCCAAACTGCTGGGTTTCGGTTGGCAGCAGGCCAGTGGGGTCGGGGGGGGTAGGCGGGCGCAGGGCCAGTACGCGCAGGTAATCCACCTCCTGGTCGAGGTAGGTGTGCAGGGCCGTCGACTGCTCGGGTGCCAACTGTAGCTTGGTTTGGCACAGCGCTACGAAGCGGTCGGCACTGGCGGCAGCATCGGGGGCGGGCACGGCTTTGTGAGCCGACTGTGCCCAGGCCGGCGCGGCCCAGCAAAGTGCGCCAAGTACGAATCCAGCTAACCAGCGTCGATGTAGGAGGTTATCCATGATTTTTTAGGATTTAAGGGTGGGGTCCTTAGTCAACTTGCCAGGCTGGTAATAAGTTGCGCCGTAGGCCGCAATTTCAAGCAGGTAAAAGGCCGCCCAAAAGTTATTTCTACCCTAGCTAGGCTTTTTTTGATTTTGACACAACCTCGTAGTAGCATTTGGCTGTTTAACAACCCGGTTTACGAGTGTATTTAACTAGCTATGAAGTTCGACTACGACGTGTTGATAGTAGGCGCGGGCAGCGCGGGGCTGAGCGCGGCCCTTGTACTCGGCCGCTGCCGCCGCCGGGTGCTGCTGGCCGATGGCGGCCCCACGCGCAATGCGCCTTCGCCAGCCGTGCACAGCTTTTTCTCGCGCGATGGCATTCAGCCGGCCCAACTGCTGGGCTTGGGCCGCGAGCAGCTGGCGCCCTACCCCTCCGTAGAAATCAAGGAGGCTAAAATCAAGGGCTTAGCCAAGCTGCCCCTTGGCTTCGAGGCTACGGGTGCGAATGCATTGGGGCGCGCCTTCCGCGTTACGGCGCGGCGGGTGCTGCTGGCTACTGGCGTCGAGGACGTCCTACCCCCCTTGCCGGGCTTTCGCGAGCTGTGGGGCAGCAGCGTGCTGCACTGCCCCTACTGCCACGGCTATGAAGTGCGCGACCAGCCGCTAGCCGTATATGGCCGAGGCAAGGCGGTGGTAGGCCTGGCGCTGCTCATCAGCCGCTGGAGTGCCGATGTGGTCGTCGTCACTGACGGCCCCGGCCACCTCACCGACTATGCCCTTGAGCGGCTGCGGCGCCAGCGCATTGGGGTGCGCGAGGAGCCGCTGGCCCGCCTCGTGGGCACGCCCGATGGTGGCATGCGCTGCGTCGAGTTTGCTGACGGCACCTTTTTGGAGCGGAGCGCCCTGTTTTTGCACCCGACGCAGGAGCAGCGCAGCTCGCTGGCCGCCGGGCTTGGGGCCCGCCACACCAGCAAGGGCGCCCTCTGGGTAAATAAAAATGCGCTAACCACCGTGCCGGGCCTCTACGCGGCCGGCGATATGGTGCCCGGCCAGCAGCAGGCCTTGCTGGCCGCCGCCAGCGGCAGCAAAGCGGCCATCTGCCTCAACGAAGGCCTTACCCGCGAGGAGTGCGCCTGAGCAAGGGGGATAAGAATTCATTCAGCGCAAAAAGAATATCATGCTTCCCTGCGATGCGGTCTGCATGGCATTTTTTTTACTTTTCAACATTAATATTTTACAGGTAGTCTTTCAGTTCTTAGCATCCGAGCCATTGTTAGGCGCGCGCCTCGTCGGTGAAGGTGGCGAGCAGACAGTCGGCGGCGGCAGCGGCTACCATGGCCGTGACGGGCTGCTGCGCCCGCCGCGGCGACACCAGAAATGCCAGCCGTGCCGGCGCGAGAAAGCGCCCGCGCAGCGAAGGCGCAAACTCGTGGCTAAACCAAGTATTCACCACGGGCTCAATCACATCTTCGCGGCGGCGCAAGTCGAGCAGCCAGCGGCTACACCGCGCCTCGTCGGCCGCCACCAAGATGGCTTCGTAGCCATTCCGTAGTTCGGCCGGCGTGATTTCGCGTTGCCAGCGGGCAATGACTACCTCCAGGTCGGGGCGATACGTGAG
>CALMOO010000495.1:7294-27087 GCA_937871705.1 uncultured Hymenobacter sp. | reverse complement strand
GCGTAGGCGCTGCGGCCGGGTACTGAGCGCCCGCAAGCTGCGGCGATGTAGCAAGCTGCGTAGGGCATAGCGCCCGACAGCGTGCCCTTCCGCACGTAATTCTGCCTGCAATCGCCGGGTGCCATAGCGCTGGGCATGGCGAAAAAAGGCGACGATGGCCGCAGGTTCCCAAACCGGTGTTTGACGCGCTGCCCGGCTCAGCCACTGATAATAGCCGGCGGCACTAACCTCTAGCACGCGGCAAAGCACCTGCATGAACTCGGTGGCAGCAAGCTGCTCGATAAACTAGTAACGGCTCATAAATGAGACGGTTGGGAGAAGATGGCCACGACTTTTTTAAAATATCGCGCTCCTGCTCCACGCGTTTGAACTCAGCGCGCAGGCGCTTAATCTCGTCGCGCTCTGCGCTACTGGCCACGGCCTCGGCTAACGCCTCGCGCTGTCAGCGGCCCAGCAAAGCGGGCGAGAGGCCTTGGGCGCCTACGTCGGTTTGCCGGGCCCCAGCAGCGACTTGGCACACGCACTCGGCTTTAAAAGCCAGCGTGTATTTCTTGCGGGTCAGCAGCGAGCCGCTCGGGTTACTGTTGTCAGGCATGAGCAGTGGAAGTTAAGACGTGCCACTGTCTGTTTTTACTCGACCACCTCACCGGACGTTGAACGGCCGGAAGAAAAGGCTCCAGCCCATCGACTTTCGGCAAGCCGCCCAACGCGCGGGCCTGACGAAAAAAGTAGTCGCGGCAATATTTCGGCACCTCACGCGGTGAAGCCGACCTGACATCAGTTTATCGACAGTCGCTTCTCAACGCCAAAGTGGCGCCAAGCGTACCACGACCCGCTGAATCGCCAATTCGAGCAGTTGGCACTATGGCAGTTTTCAGCAACTGGGACGCCTTACTCCTGAGCTATGGACAGCAACTTCTCATTCGGACTAAACCACCTTCGTAAACAGCAAGTAACAACAGCGGCTAACTCTCGATTCGGACCATCTGCTTTTCCAAGTCAACGATTGTGGCCTGCATTCGGGCATTGGCTTCCGGGCAGGCCCAGAGTTAAAAACGCTCTTGGTGAGCTGCGTTCTTAACATCCTATATGGAAGCTCATGGCGCTCGCTTCCGGGAGAGCCGCTGGCAATGCGGTGAAATACTTCATTTGTTGAATTATATCATGGTAATATACAATAATTTTTCATTGCGCTTGCCCGGTAACGTTATAACTAGTATGCTACAAGTATGCTTTTTCTCACATCATGTGGTGTGTTATTAAAATTATTAAGAAAACAACAATTTGATATTCAATATAATACCTCTAAAAATAGATAACATCCACTAAAAAGTGAATGTTTGTCAATATTAGTTGCATATCTTTGTTAAGTACACAATTAAGAACAGCCTGTAGCAACCGATAGTCGGTTAGCAGTTGCTCCATATAGCCACCATATGCTTACGTTTCAGATTCCTGCTCCTGCCCCAGATGATGTGGCAATGCTGCGTCAGGAAGCTGATAGGCAGACCTTTCGTAAGGAGCAATTTCCGTTTACTCGCTATTATTATGAAGGCCGGGTAACGCGACAACGCTTCACCACCCCGGCACTGGATGAATTGCACGCCACACAGGTCTACAACCAATATCGAGAAAAATACCAATTCATGTTTCCCGAACAGCTTGTTCGGATGCGTGAGCGCTACGGATTGACGGCTGCTCGCATGGCGCTACTGCTTGATATTGGCCCCAATCAGTACGGCAATTACGAAGCCGGCGAGGTGCCTAGCGCCTCAAACGCCAAAATTTTGCGCCTTGCCAGTGACCCGGTTACGTTTCTAGGCATTGTGCGCGATAAGCGCGAGGAGTTGCGGCCGACTGAGTATGAGAAGCTGCGTCGTCACATTGATGCGTTGCTCGACGCACAGACTCCGCGCCGGGTTACTGGCTTGACTGTAACCCCCACGTTCTCCGCGGCCGAGACTGACCCAGACCAATATACTGGCTACGTGGTGCCAAGCCCGGAAAAGTTTGCCGAGCTGGTGCTTTACTTTTTTGGACACTTAGATAATTTATTCAAAGTAAAATTACTAAAGCTACTGTTTTACTGCGACTTTCAGCATTACCGCATGTTCGGTCGGGCTATTACCGGCCAGCGTTACCGGGCTATTCAGCATGGCCCCGTGCCGCAGGAATACGGACAGCGTCTGCAGGAAATGGTACAGCAAGACTTACTACAGGCCAGCTTTCACAGCAGCCTGGTACAAAGTTCAGACGGTAGCCCGGTGCTCGTGCATAAAGCCACGCGAGCCGCCAGGCTGGAAGTGTTCAACGATACCGAGCGGCAGGTTATCCAACAGGTGTTTCATCGCCTGGGCCGCAAGACTCGAGTTGAACTGGAAAACTTAAGCCATACCGAGCGCGCCTGGCAGGAAAACAATGCGCAGCACGGACGAATCAGCTACCAAGCCTACGCTTTCGATTTACAATCGCTGCCGCTGGGCCAGTAATTTTCACGCTAAAAAACCCTGATTAGCACTATAAAAAACTAAAAACCAATCATCGCAGGCCGCGACGACTGGCAAAGAGAAAAGTAATCAACGATTGGACCCGTAGTTACGTGGCCGGGCGTAGTGTCCCGGCATCTTCTCTCTTCCTATTTTAAGTGAGGGTGCAAAGGTAACGGCTTCCCGTTACGGAACAAGACTTTGCCCTGTTACGAGGCCCGGGTTTTTGCTCACCCCCGTTACCGGGTGGGCACCCCCTTATTGCCTTTGCGCAGGTGGCTTTTGGGAGCCGCCCTACATTGCCATGCCTATGCACGGCAGGAACACGGTGGCTTCAGCTGCATGCGCGACAGGATGAGTAGTCACTCTGTAACAACCCGTCGCTTTTATGTCTTATCTAGATTATTTAACGGTCAAGGAAAGTCCGGCCGAAACTCACGCCCGCAAAACGGCGCTTTATTCCATTTTCGACCGCCTCGGCCAGGAATTGGAAATGCCTCCTTCACGCTACGAGGAAGCCAAGAAACGCTATACTTCCGTCAGCAACTGGTTGCAGGGCTGTAGTAAACTGGGGCCGCTGGACCCCATCATGTTTGGACAGGGGTCCTTTGCCCTGGGTACTACCGTACGCCCGCTGCACGGCGATGAGTTCGACGTAGACTTTATTAGCCACCTGCAACTGGCGCATCCGCAGCTCTACACGCAGGCGCAGGTATACGAGTTGATTTTAGGCCGCTTACGGGCCAACGGCGACTACGTCAATATGGTGCAACTCATGAAACGCTGCGTGCGCCTGTGCTACGCGAATGAGTTTCACCTGGATATTACGCCAGCGGTGAGCAATCCGGCCTGCCTACGAGGTAGCCTCTATGTGCCCGACCGTAAGCTTGCCATCTGGAAGGACTCCCACCCAAAGGGGTACGCCGAGTGGTTTACGGACATCGCCAAGTTAAAGCCTCGGTTTACCACCCTGAGTAAATCGTTTTCAGAAACCCGCCACGTGGCCCTCGGCACCACGGAGCCCCTGCCCGAGCAGCAGGCTTACCGCGGCGTTCTGCGCCGCGCCGTGCAGGTGATGAAGCGCCACCGCGATACGTTCCGGGAAAAGCAGCCTCGACTGGCTGATTATGCCCCCATCTCCATCATCATTACCACGCTGGCGGCGCACGCTTACGAGCTGGCGGTTGGGCTGGGCGAGTACGATTCGGAGTTCGACTTGATGAACGCGGTGATTACCCTGATGCCCCGCTTTATTGAGGGGCCTGACTGGAAAGGCTGCTACCAGGTGAAGAACCCGAGCAACGACGGCGAGAACTTTGCCGACAAGTGGAGTGAGCCGCAGTACCATTTGGTATTCACGCAGTGGCACCACGCCATGCAGCGCGACTTGCAGACCTTGGAGAAGCTGCACGGCCAGGATGAGTTGCAGAAATCGCTACGCGATTCGCTGGGGGCGCCGGAGGTAGACCGGGTGTTTAGCAATCAGTTGCAGCAGCTTAACCAGCAGCGGCAGCAGGGTCGCCTGAGCATTGCCGCGCCCGCCGCTCCGGCAGTAGCCAGCATTCCGCTGGCTCGCAACACGTTTTTTGGTCGGGCTTAATTCACTTACGCATGGCTTACCAAGGAATACGACCCTTGACGCTGGCGCAGCAGTATGCCGCGCTGCGGGTGGACTGGCCGGAAGGCGAAACGCAGCTTGACCAGCACGGGCTGCGGTGGATAGGGCCGCTGCAGCCCACGGCGCTGGGCCGACGCTACGTAGTGCAAGTGAGCTACCCGTCCCTGGCCCACGAGCCGCAGGTTCACGTGCTGGGTCCCTCGCTAAAGCAGCTGGCTCCGGGCCGGCGCATTGAACACCTCTACTGTCAGAAAACGGAGCGGTTGTGCCTATATACCCCTAAGCAGCACGAGTGGCGTCCGCAGCTGCGCTTATCGCGCACCTTATTACCCTGGGCCGCGCTGTGGCTGCTTTATTTCGAAGATTGGGTAGTCACGGGCGAGTGGCGGGGAGGCGGCACGCACCCTACCCCCCGCCCGGCGCGCTCTTTTAATCGCACCATTCTACGTCGCTTAGCATGAAAAATACGGAAGAACTGGTGGCCAAGCCACCGAAAAAGGCGCAACGGCAAAAACCGAAACCAGAAGTGGTGCGCGCTATCTATGCCCGCGCTGCCGGCCGCTGCCTGCTGTGCAGTAAGGAGCTGACCATGAGCCGAGAACTGGGGGAGTATGCATTTAACATCGGGGAAATGGCTCATATCGTGGGCCAAAGCCTGGATAAGACATCGCCTCGGTCGGATTTTGAGCTGCCGAAGGAACTGCGCGACGAGGCCGATAATTTTTTGCTGCTCTGCTCCGGCTGCCATAGTATCATCGATGCCGGGGCCACGCGCAAGTATTTTACCGTGCAGTGGCTGCGGGACTGGAAAAGAGACCGCGAGGCGCACATCGCGCACGTAACGGGGCTGCCGCAGAGCCACCGCACCTGCATTGTGCGCCTAGTGGGACTCATCCGGGGGCAGGCGGTGCAGATAACTACCAGCGAGTGCAATAGCGCCACGCTGCATCACTCCACGCCACGCTTTGCCTTTTTTCCGTTGGTGTACGGCCGGCAGGAAGTGGAAATAGACCTGACCAGGCTGGGCGAGCCTGAGCACAACCCGCAGTATTGGACCAGTATGCAGTACCAAATGCAGACGGCACTAACGCAAATTCGCACCGGTATTGAACGTAGTGAACTAGAACATTTATCTGTTTTCGGCTTTGCCCGTATCCCCGTGCTGGCCTACTTTGGCTTCGCCCTGGGCAACAAAGTTGCTACTACGCTTTTTCAGCGGCGGCGCACCGATGACAAGCCCTGGCACTGGCTTACGGCTACTGAGCCGAGAGGCTTCGAATGGGTTTGCTTGCAAACTGGTACCGATGCGCAGTGCGTAGCACTAGTGCTCAACATCAGCGGTACCATCCAACTGGCCGAGCTGCCCACCCCGATTGACGAGCGGTACTATGTTGTGGAAATCAAACCCATTGGGTGCGACCCGCAGCCCGATGCGCTGCTCTCGGAGGCTTGCCTGCAAGCATTCCGGCAGTGCTACCGGCAGGTACTGGCTCACCTAGAAGCCCACTATAAGCTTGCCCGCGCCGTGCACCTGTTTGCGGCCGTACCGGCCGGGGTAGCCTTGCTACTCGGGGCTGACCTGCTGCCCGACGTGCAGCCAGAGGTAATTTTGTATGACCGCCAGCCCCGCGAATTCAGCCCGGCCCTTCGCATTAATTCACCCCGTTAGTTAGCGGCAACCGAAGTAAAAGTCTTTTCTATTCTTCGCCACGTGGTCCTTACCTACATTAAGTTGGTAGTGGCTGCGTGGCAAAGTAGCGGTTCATGCCGGCAAACAGGTAGTCAGCCGCCTGCATTTCCTGAAGCTGTCGGGCAATATCCGCTCTCAAATCGGCTTCGGGTACTGCAAGCAAGGCACGTTGCAACAGGCGGAATGCCTTGTAAATTTTATAGCGCAGCGTCTTGAGTTCAACCCGATTTAGGCCGTAGTATTGCTCCGCGGCCGTTACATAGGTGCTGGCTGCCGGATGGGCCGCCACCAGCGTCACTTCCTGCGTTACCTCGTCGGCTTCATAGGCAAAGTACTGGGTCGGGGCGTCGAGGTAAGGGTTGAGTAGCAGGGCCCGCTCCCGCTGGTGCTCCTGCTCGTAGTACGTCAGCTCATACCCAGCGGTCGTGGCCAGGGGGTCGGGAGATAGTCGCCCCACTAGTTGCTGCAAGTCAGCGTCAGTCGCTTGGGCGCCAACTACCGGTGCCGCTAGGGGCGCTGGCCCAGCTATAGGAAACGCATCATTCTTGTACGATTGATTGCAAATCTGACAAGCGTACAGATAGTTATCGTACGTATAGGCTAGCCACCAATAAACGCTTTTCGGTCGGTAATGCTCTACGTCGCCGTGCGCTACGATAGCAGTAGTGGCCTCGCAGTAGGCGCATTTGTCCGCGCTTTCCTTCCTGAGCTGGGTTTTAGCCCCTTTCCAAAACGCAGCTCGGAAGCTGTGTTGCGCTAGGGTACCGCGCCGGATAGACCGTTCGTTTTGCAGCAGCTCTAGGTCGCGGGCGTACTTGCCATTACCCCGGTACTTGGCCGCAACAGCCTGGGCGGAACGCTCTCTCTCTAACGGAATCATAACTTAGCGCGCGTTCAGACTTTCCTCGATGCGCTGCAGGAGCGCCATCTCCGGGTCGCTCACCAGCGGGGTAGTGCGCTGGGGTAAATTCGCCGCCAGTTTGGTTTGCACGCGCGTTAGCTCGCGCTGCTCTGCGGGGGAAATGCTTTTCCCCTGGGCCTTGAGCGTGGCGTACTGCTGCTTGGCCGTTTCTACTTCCAGGCTCTCATCGGTGGCTAGACCGAACACGGGCGACATCAGCAATTGATTAACCAGCAGCTGCTGCGGTGAGCCAATGAAGGGTATCACTTCTACTGCCTGGCGCGCATTGCGCCGCAAGGCAAATAATTCGCCCTCCTGGGCCTGTTGCGCAGTTAGGGCAGAATGGGTAGTCGCTACTACTTGGAAATTAGGCAGCTTAGCGCTAACAAAATCGTAAAGCAAACGCTGCCATTTCGGGTGCAGGTGCAGGTCGATTTCATCAAGCAGCAGCAGGCCGCGGGCGTGCAGGGGGCGGCGGTGGTCCTGAAAGGTTTCGGTGATGCGGAACAGGAGGTCGCCAATCCACGCGGCCATGTTCTGGTAGCCGTCGCTGAGCTGTTCCAGCGGCATCAGCCCATCATTGGTTTCGAATAATATCTGCTTCTGGCGCTTGTCGATGGAATGAAACGAGATACCGGGCAGAAAGCTATTCAGGGCTTCCCGTATCACGGTCAGGCCATTTTTGCCGCCCCGATAATCTAGGTCCATAATCCACGTAGCCAGCGGGTGTAGAGTCGCCCCCGCGTCAAACAGGTTGCGAATATTACCGGCCCGGCTACCGTACCGGCCAGTCTCGGCATAACTAGCCGTACTGCCCGCTTCACTGACCAACCGCCGACTGGCTCCGTACCCCACGGCAAAGTAGTTGCGCTCGGCATTGTCAATGGCATCGTCGATAAGCTGCAACGCTTTCTTATTGCTGGCAATCAAGCGCGAAAGCGAGTCCCCCCGCTTGATTTTCAGGGCTAACTCGCGCTCCTCGCCCTTCTTGGTAGTCAGGCAGGCCTCAATCGTGCAGGAAGACTTATCCAGCGTAATCCAGCTGTCCGTGTTACCGATAATTTCACCCAGTGCGTTGCTGCCGCAGGTAATCAGGGCAATCGCTTTCAGGAGGTTGCTTTTACCGGTGCCGTTTTCTCCCAGCAGCAGCGTCCATTGCCGGTTCTTAGTGGGCGTCGCGCCAAAGTCCAGCTCCAGTTTGGTGAGGCACTTGAAGTTGTGTAGCGTGAGTTGGCGCAGGAACATGGGTAGGGCGAGAACAGGTACGATGGCAATCTAAAGCTAACTGCAGAAAAACGGTCAAGCGCGCAAGCCCCACCGCCGCCAGGGTACCTCACCGCCAGCTTATGCTACGTGCCGGCGGCAGCAGGCGTTCGCAGTAGCCTTTTGCGGAGGCTAAGTAACCGGGGGCACGTTTGCCGGCTGGTAAGCGGCGGCCGCGTGCTGCTGGCGTCGTCGCACGCTCTGGTCCACACTTTCGTGGGTAGTATGGCCTACGCTGATAGGCCGCAGCTGCCGGCCCAGCAGGCGGTAAAACCAGGTCATAGAACTGCGCAGCTCATCGCCAAACCAGGGCCGGTAGAAGCCGAGAAATTTTTCATCCACGCCCAGGCCCAGGGCCACCGCTTTTTCCTTCATCCAGTGCAGCGAGCAGTTGGCCAGCCCGTCGTGCTCATAGCCGCCGCCCACGTTGGTGTGTACCCCGGCAAACCAGCGCTGTTCCAGCACTTGGTCGGGAGCGGGGTTTTCCCAGAGCGTTGGCTGAAACGTGCGGCGCTGCTCATCGATGGCCAGGGCATGGTACGCGTGGCGAATAATCGGACTGAGGCGGGCATCGTGAAATTGGTAGCGTCGGCGGTTGAGGAGCGTAAACAGGCTGAGTGGCAAGCCCAATGCCCCCACCGTATCCCACACGCCCACGAAGTCGATGGCAATGGTCCGGGCCTCATGCTTGGCTCGAAATGCAGCTACCCGTTGCTGCCAGGCGGTCTGGTCAGCCTCGGCGGGTGGGCGCTGGCGGTAGAGAGCATAGGCCTCCGGCACGAAGAAATCATGCGTCTTGGGTAGCAGCCCCAGGTGCTGAATAAAACCGGCCAGGCTGCGCACCGTGTAGGCTCCCCGACTAAAGCCGAAGAAGAATACTGCATCGCCCGGCGCGTAGTTATAGAGCAGAAAGCGGTAGGCTTCCCGAATGTTACGGTCCAGCCCCGCACCGACCCCGCCCCCCAGCCAGCGGTCGAAGCCGGGATTATTGCCTACTCCTTCGTCGTAGTAGGTAACTTGCACGGTGCCATCCGGTGCCACTGGCTGAATGGCCCGCACCATCTTCACCACATTGGTAGGCTTACGCTTGCGCCGGTCCAGGTTCTCGGCTTTGTTCCAGGTGCCATCACACAGCACAATTAGGCGTTTGCTCATGAAGAAGGCTGGCCGCCGTTAGGTGGTCGCTACTAAAGAAAGTAATCAGGATGTTCCGCTTTGAAAATCTAGACGAGACGACGCGCCGCTACATGCTTATCGAAGTAGAGCAGGCCATCAAAACTAGCCAACTACACCTAAGCCAACGCTTTACGACGCAAGGCCGGGAGCGCTACCCAGACCTGCTGCGCGAAGCCGTGCGTACCGGTAACGAAGATAGCCTAGCCGCTGCGCTGCACCAGCAGCAGTGCTTCGCGGAGCGCGAGGCGTATGGCGAGCGCACGCGCCGGGTGTCCGCCAACGCTGCCCGTACCTTTGCGGAAGGGGAGTTTAATGCATTTTACATGCGAGGCGTGTGCCACCGCGCCATTCAGGAAGGCAGCCAGGTCGAGGTGTACCGGGCAAAGGAGGGGGCCACCGTGCGGCCAGCATCTAAGCTGGTCGAAGGCCAGCGACACGAGCCGAACCTGGCACTACTGTTATTTCGGCATAGCCCTAGCGGCCGGCACAGAGGACCGGGTATTCCCGCTGGCTCCAATTCGGGGTTAAGCTTACGATTATGCAGCCCGGCGCCCGGCAGACAATCATAACGCACTAAGCTTGCCGCTATTTTTGAAGATAGAACGTAGTGCAGGACATTCTTTTAGGACTATTTATTTCGCTGAAAATCAACAGAATATTTGACACATGCATAATGAAAGCAAGTCTTGCCAGCAGGTAAGGCTTTTGAGTCAAATAATTGAAAACAAGAAGTTTATCCGTAAATCCAACGGCTGCTATTTTTACGCTTACCTTTGCCCGATAAAAAAGCCTGCCGACGCTCTATGAATCAATCTCTTTCGCTGCCGCCTCCCTCCCCGCATCAGCCTGTCAGCGCTTCGGAAGAAACGCTGGTTATTTCTGCTCAGCAAGTTCCTAACGCGCTGCTGGCTCGCCTGATACAAGAGGTAAAGCACGAAGCGCAGTCCACGCTGACTGCCTACAACCGGACGCACAACCGGCACAATCGTGGCCGCTAGCCCGGTATCGGGGGCGGTGCTCGACACGGTACTCATCAAGGTCGCCAGCCGCTGCAACATCAATTGCAGCTATTGCTACGTGTACAACATGGGCGACGACAACTGGGCGCGGCAGTCGAAGCTGATGCCCCCCGAAACGGTGGCGTCCATCTGCACGGAGTTGGGAGCGCTTGCCCAGCACCAACTCACGCCATTCAGCGTGGTACTGCACGGTGGCGAGCCCCTACTGCTCGGCCCTCGCCGCTTGCACGAGCTGCTGGAACAGTTGCGGGCGGTGCTGCCGGCCACGTACCCTATCAGCTTGCAAACGAACGGCATCCTGCTGTCAGAACAGTTACTGGATTGCTGTGCCGCACACCGCGTGAGCGTGGCCGTAAGCCTGGATGGTCCCGCCACGGTGCACGACCGGTTCCGCCTCACGCACGGCGGCGGCGGCACCTTTACGCAGGTGATGGCCGGTATCGCCCGCCTGAAGGCGCATCCGGCGGCGGGCTTCTTAAATGCCGGGCTGCTGGCAGTTATTGACCCCACCTCTGACCCTGCGGAGGTGTACGAGTTTTTCAAGTCGGTAGGAGCGCCCAGCGTCGACTTTTTGTACCGCGATGGCAACCATTCGAAGCTACCGGAAGGGAAGACTAGCCTGCACTCGCTGGAGTATGGCCGGTGGATGGCAGGGCTGCTCACGGCCTATGCCGCTGACCCTAATCCGTTACCCATCCGGGTGCTGGATGACATGCTGAAGGTACTACTGGGCGGTAGCGTGTCGAAAGAAGGGTTGGGTCTGACCGATTTCGGTATTTTGATTATCGATACGGACGGGACACTCATGAAAAACGACACGCTGAAAAGCACCTACAACGGGGCCGACCGGTTCGCCCAGCCCAGTACTATTGGGGATACGAACTTGTTGGCCTTCCTGGAATCAGCCGAATTCACTCGTTACCGGACCATGCAGCAGCCTACCAGTGCCAAGTGCTTGGCCTGCCCGGCCCTGAATGTGTGCGGGGGGGGGATGATTCTGCACCGCTACCACCCCGACAACGGGTTCGATAATCCTTCCGTTTACTGCGCCGACCAGCTGCATCTGGTAGCGGCCATGCGCCGTATGCTCGGCGCTTATTCTTTGGACTATGCCCTCAGCCAATCTGCTTGATTTCTCGGCCACCCGATTTGAAACCCAGCCGTTTCCGCACTTCTGCGCGTCAGCTGTGCTGGCCCCGGAGCTGGAGCGTGGCCTGTATGAGTGGCTGGAAGATGCGGGCACTTGGGAACTTACTACTACTGACTTCTACGAGCAGTACGAGTTCAGTTTGCTGCATATCGAGTTGCCGGCGCTCTTGCGCTGCCTAGTGGAAGGGGAGGTGCCCCGCTTGGCCATTGCAGAGTTGGAAAGCGCCTTTCACGCCAGCAACCTGGAGCTGGTTGGCGTAACGATTCACAAGCTGACCGACGGCCAGCGCATCGGAGTGCACAACGACTTCATCGGTCCGGCCGAAAGTCACCGCCTGATTATACAGGTAAACCAGGGCTGGACGGAAGCCAACGGGGGCTACCTGCTGCTATTTAATTCGGCCAATGCCGAAGACGTTAGCCAGCTCGTGTTGCCGGTAAGTAATTCGGCGTTCGCTTTTGCCATCTCCCCAAACTCGCACCACGCTGTGTCCACGGTCTACGCCTTTCACCGCTACACGTTGGTTTACACCTTCGCGTCGGCCGCCGTTTAGCTTCCATGACTGCTTCTTTCCCCGCCTTTGCCCACACGTATCTACAGGCGCCCTTTTCCATTTTTGATAAGGCGACGGCTACCGCTTTGGCGCAGGTCGGCTGGCAGCAACTGGCGGCCGGGCGGCAAATTGATGCAGCGCACTACAGCATTGCCAACTGCCTGGGTGCCCAGCAGGCCCAGTTAATATTGCCGAGGCAATCTGCCTTGATGATAAATGAAACTCTACTGCTGGAAGAGCCGGATTTCGACCACCTGCGAGCGTTTTATGACGAGCACGGGCTTGAACCGCTACCTATCGCAGAGCTTTTTACTGGCCATGTCCCGGCCAAACTATGTCGGGCACTGGCTATGCTGGCCGAGGTAGCGCCCGCCCACGCCTGCGTGCTCGCGCTAACACACTCGGTACAGGTATTACGCCAGCCTGACCCCGAAATCGACGTCAGCTACAGCCACCCGGCTATACCGTTTTCCGTTTTCGTGACGGTCTGTGAGGAGGATTCCGAATTAGCTGCCCTGCGCGTAGCCGAGGCCGTGCTCCACGAAACCATGCACCTGCACCTGACCCTGCTCGAAAGCGTCGTGGACCTCGTGCAGACCGGCAGCTTAGCCGTGTACTATTCGCCCTGGCGCGATGAAGACCGCCCGGTGCGAGGAGTACTGCACGGGTTATTCGTATTTCGGGCCGTGCAGGCTTTTTACCAGGCACTCATCACCCAGGCTGGCTGCACAGGCGAGGCAACAGATTTTGCGTCAGAGCGCCTCTTGTCCATCGCGCAGGAAGTGCAACTGGTGGCTGATTTTATGCAGGCTGATGGGCTAACGGCAGCCGGCCGGCAGCTGGCAGCTAACTTACTGGAATACCGCGTTGAAGCAAGTAATCCGAGAAGTTACGCAAATAGTCAATAGCCACTGCTGAAAATGGCGCAGTGGGTTGCTGACACTGAATTAGGAACCCTTGCGAGCGCAGAAACTTGGCATCTGTCGGATTATCGTTAACGTAGATTTCCCCAAGGTGTATATCAATGATATTGAGCAGTTCCTGCCGCTTATCATTCAGCTCCGGCCGATTGAGTTTACAAATTTCAATCGTCTTTTTACCAAATTCGGTAACCCCCTGAATCAGGTTTTTATCAAATTTTATGTGGACGCGCGGGTCCATAGTTCCTCCCGGGTCCAGGATATAGGGCACTTCTGCAGCAATGTTGTTATGATGTGATTTCGCCCTGGTAGTTTCGTCAACTAGGGGGAATAAACTGGATTTTACCGTATTGCAGCGGCAACATATAAAGTACAGGTTGCTCCATTCGTAGGCAAGCCAGTAGTAACCCGGCTTAGCAGACGACCGCTCGTTGCGCAGCAATTTATACCCGCCCTTGGGACGATAATGCTCAACAGCTCCCGCCTCGTCTATCTGCTCCTTTTCGCAGTAGCAGCATTTACCGTGTTGCGCCTTTCTCAAGACCTTTTTTATGGTTGGGCTGCCATACAAGGCTTTCTTAATTAGAAAAACTATTTTTCCCGTAAGATATGCTTGCGCGTCAGCATCGTAAGAATTTTGATTAAGCAGCTTCTCTTGCTGACCAACTTGCGCTAGGTGACGGGGTATAGTGGTTGGTTTAATCACCCTAATCATCCTTCCAGAATTATTTGTTTCTCATTTTTTGAACCAATTCTGCTAACTGTCTTCGATTATTTACTTCTTCAATATTTTCACTCGTTGGCGGTTGCACTAATTGCGCATTGATAGCTTTTAACCGGCGTTTATCTAGTTCAGTTAATCGCTTTTTAGCCACAAGTGCATCCCGGTCGATGAGCAGCTTATCAAACGCCGTCCCCCGAGCCGACTTGAGGTCAAAGAAGTCGCTAGTCAGTATCTGGTCTACCCGCCAGCCATCAATGCCCTCCGGCCGATTGGTAATGCTGACGCTGCCGAGTGCTTTATCATAATGTAAGACGGCATAGTTCAAATCGAAAGCGGCCTGCACCATAAGGGGGCTATGCGCCGTAGCAATGAATTGAACATTGGGGAAATGGAGAGACAAATTCGCCATTATCTGCTGCTGCCACTTAGGATGTAAGTGCAAATCAATTTCGTCAATCAGCACAATAGCCGGCTCTTCTAACGGCTTATCACTCGTGAGGTGGTGCTTACTGAATAGACGCCACGCCAAGTCGACTACCCAGGAGGTAACGGTCTTGTAGCCGAGGCTAAAATCATTGAAAGGAATTTTTTGGCCGTGTCTGGTAGTGATTACGAGCCCGCCGGTTGAATATTGAGAAAATACTGTAGGAGGATTAATTTCAATGTTCTGGATTTGCTCAAAGTCCGGCAGCAGCGTCACCAGCATTTGCTTGATGCGCTTAATGAATGACCGGTATTTTTGTCTTTCTTCTGTTTTCTTAGAGCCCAATGCGGCGTATTGCAGCGTGTGCAAAATCTCTTCCGCATCATAAAGCTCCGTTTTCTCCCGAATGAAATTCGGAATTGTATCTAGCAGTTTGGGATTATTTAGATTCAATTTACCTAACTGCCGGGATGCGCTGTAGCCGTAGACCGTTACATCCTCTTTGTAAAAAATCCCTTGCACATCCGCGTCTAGTGTTGGGTCAACTCTTTTTAGCTTACCCAAACTATCAATACCAATAATTATCTCAGTTTTGCACTCACTGGTACGTGCAGTAGTTTTTTTATTCAGTGACTGGTTAGCTACAAAGAGTGCACTAGCCACGGCTTCCTGGCTTCCACTTTGGTCTTTATGCACTAACCGCTCTAATACCTCATTTTCCTCATCGTTAATTACGGGTGCCGGGTCCAGATTATTAGTATCATTGGCATCATAGGGCAATTGTGGTTTCATCCAGGCAATAAATTGCAGTAAATTAGATTTACCGATGCCGTTATCACCAAGTATCAATGTCCAGCGCGAAATAGTATCGTCCGCCTTTAAGAACTTTAATTCTACTTCCTCAACGAAGGTTTCTACATTAGTTAGCTTAATATTTTTTACATAAATAGGGCTAGTTTTCATAAAACAGATAATTATAATCGTGAGCTGACTTTTAGTGATTCTTAAATACGGGTCGCAACGTAGCGCTGGATTGGCATCGCTATACACTCTATACGTTGCCGGGTGATCAGGATGTACTCCCTAACATGCCATGTTATTAGCGCAACGAACAGTTCAGTGCTTTTACTTACCAACTTAAGTTGTGGATAGGTATTCTTTTCGGCAGGAATGAACTAGGCTTAGGGTTTCTAACCTCCCTTTACCGTCCCGACCATGCGCCAACAGACCGTTGCAATGTACTGCTTGCTGGACAATATCATTTGTTTTACAAGCGCGCCACTTGGCCAGCGCCAGTATCTGGAAGGCTATACACGTCCAACGGGGACACTTGCCCACTTGCTACCTTAGCCCACTACTATGTCATTTCTGCGAACATTCCATCCGGTGGGCCAGGGGACTTTTTACACCGAGCAGCACTACGAAGGCATGGACGTCCTAACGGTCGTGTACGACTGCGTCTCCCTGACGCCCAAAAGAGAGCAGTTCCTCCGTAAAGTAACCACGGAGCTACCCCCCGACAGCGTGATTGACCTACTATTTCTTTCCCACTTCCACGCCGACCATATCAACGGCCTGGATGAGTTGAAGGACCGCTTCACTATCCGCACGGTCGTACTGCCCAAGCTGACGGAGGAGGCTCGCATTCTGGCGAAGCTGGAAAACTACCTCGAATACGCGGGCTTAAGCACGGTCTTAATCGATAATCCGCAGGCGTATTTCGGCGATAAGACCCTCATCATTTAAGTAGAGGCCCTTCGCGAAGATGGGTCAGCGACTGGCACGGAGAACCTGGATGGCCTGGCTATCGAGCTACCCCCAGCTGGCCAGGAGGAAGAACCCGTTATCCCACCGAGCATCGTCACTGGTACGGACGGACGCCTGCGGGCCGTGCCCAGCGGCACGCCCATTGTCAGCTTCCTGTAAGCTTACCTATAAACTGAGCCAGCAAAAAGCAGAGAAAAGTTTAGCTAGTTGATACTCCAATAAAGGGTCAACCCGAAAGGCTCAAAAAAAGACCTCTACACGCTGGAAACGCTCTTGTCAAAACCATCCAATAAGGGCCCAATGGCAAGTCAAAGACAAATCTGTGTACTTTGAGCCATATCGTGACATCATCTACTTCAATCGCCAAGTACACCTTACGCGTCTCGCCTAGTGGGTTTATTATACTTTAATAGTAGGACCCGTTTTCTAAACTGCTTCTGCCTTCATGTAAGACGTTTTCTGCCGCATCAACTAACAGCTGGCTAGTACAGTCAAACGAGCGTGGCTGTTGCAGAACTCCGTTTAGAACTTTGCGCGCTGTCGCTGACCGCTAAATCAGTTCATAAAATGGGTGATAATGCTACTTTATGGCCGTTTCTACGCTGAATACTCTCCTAGTTGAGTGAACTGACGAGTTCTGCAACAGCCACGAGCGTTTAGTTATAGCAGTAACTTATCTGCAGCGGCAATGCCTCACCACTGTCTGCTTAGGTGCCAAGCTATACTCGTCACGAAGTAGATTGCGCGTCGAGGATATGAAATTTCCGGGTTAATAGGGACGTGAGGTCTTGGCCACCCTCGGAGAGCCGGTCGAAGAAGTCGAGGACAGCGGTGCGGAACTGGCCTTTGGTGCGGTAGAAAGTGGTATTGATAATCTTCTGGCGCAGGTAGTTCCAGAAGCGCTCAATCAAATTCAGATTGGGTGAATAGGGCGGTAGAAATACTTGGCAGATGGGCTTGTCGACCAGCCACTCGCGTAAATCCTTGTTTTTGTAGTAGCGGGCGTTGTCACAGATGACGTAGATACGGACCTTATCGGGGTGGGCTACCAGCAGCTGCTCGTATAAGCGTCTCGTGCTTTGGGCATTGACACAGCTGGTTTCATCCAGCAGCACCTGGGTGGGGTCGTAGGCGTTGAGCGCCGCGTTCAGATTCACCCGTTCGCGGCCGCTGACCGTGAGCAGGGGCCGCTCTTGCCCCACTTGGCACCCGGCGCGGGTACAATGGGTATTGTGGGTAGGATGGGCCGCGTCGGCGTAATACAGCACGGCCTCACCCCGCGCCACGTGGGCTTCAAGCACGGCCAGTTCCTCGAGAAAGTCAGCCTGTGCGGCGGCATCCGCCTGGCAAGGCACGGGCGTGGTGAGCTTGTAGGTAAACCCTAGCCGGTGCAACAACTCCGTCAGGCCGGAAACGGAGTAGTGCACACGCTGTGTCTGCGCCAGCCAGGCCTGAATAGCGCGCACATCGGTATAAAGTGTGGTATTGACTTCGCGGCACAAGTGGGCCAACTGGGCGCTGGTGAGCAGGCCCCAGTAGCCGGGGCGCTCGTGCAAGAGATACTTTTCCAGGCCCAGGTCGGTGAAGGCCCGCACGTAGCGGTAGCCGGTCGCCTCGTCTAGGCCGAGCGCCTCCGCCACGCTCACCAATGACCAGCCACTGTCGAGCATGAGCAGTACTGTGACCTTGACGTAGCCCTCATCGTCGCGGCGTTGTTTCTGCAACTGGCGTAATGCCCGGCGTTGCTCGACTGTCAAGCTGACCTTCATACAGCAAGTTTAGTACTTTTAGCCTAAGCTAGTTGCAACTCACTCTGCGATGGGTATAATATGGCATGGTGGCTATCGATTAAGTAGTACTTGACCTGGTAGGTCTTACCACCATGGATAATTAACTTTTAGCGCTGAACAGATAGGCAAGCGAGAAGTGAAACGTCCGGTTGCGATAGACCGGGCCATCGTACGTTTCGGTTTGGCCGTTGCCATAATCATACTGGTCGTCAGCGCCCACATTCCGCAAGCCGAGGCTGTAGCCAGCTTGCACCAGCATGTTACCTACCCGGTAGCCCAGCCCGACTTGCAGCCCGGCATCCAGACGACGGGAGTGAAACCTAGTGTCTTTGGAAGTACTGTAGAAAACATAGCGGTTATACTCGCCCGCCGCCACATCACCACTGCTCTGAGAGGTGGCAGGATTACTACCCGTCACGACGGTAGTATTATCGTAATGACCGCCTAGCAGCAAGCCTATATAGGGCCCAGCTGCGAGCTGAAAGCCTTGGCCATCGGTGTGTTGGGCATAGGCGAGGGTAAGGGGAATAGTGAGGTAGTTGAGGCGATACGTCGTCGTGCCGCCGTAGGTGGACGTCGTACCAGGAGCGGATAGGTTGGCGTAGCTATAATCCAGGCCAAAGCCCTTCTGCGTATACAGTACGGCAGGCTGTAGGGCGAAGTGCCCCACGCGTAGGTCACCGACCAGGCCCGCCTCCAGGCCGCTGCGGGAGTGAAGCTTGAAGGTGCCGCCATCGGCATTGTAGGAGGCAGTTGCGACGCTCAGGCCTACGTGCGGACCCACGCTAAAGGTTACTTGTGCCTGGGCGGCGGAGGCCAACAGCAGGCTGCTGGCGAGGAAGAGGGGGGTAAGCTTTGCGTGCATCTAGTAAGGAATAGGATAGTGATGAATAAAGCAATAGCAGTTTTTCAGCCCAGCGCTTAGTTAGGCAAGCATACTAGGCGCTGGGTTTCCGGCGCCTGACCTGGAGCAGCAACTTGCAGCAGGTAGACGCCTGCGGCCAGGCGCTCGGGCAGGGGGAGCGCGTAGTTGGCGCGGGCTACAGTGGCCGGCACCGTTTGCTGCGTGAGCAGGCGACCGGCTGGGTCGAGCAGGCGCACGTCCAGCGAGGCCGTGTTGGGGGGTAGGTCCAGGCGGAGCGTGGTCGTGAACGGGTTGGGGTAGGCGTGCCAGGTGGACCCGGCCGTGGTGCTGCGACTGGCCAGCGGCGTCACGGTAACAGGGCCGCGCTTGAGCACGGTGCCCCCGCCGCCCGCCACCCAGATGGTCGAGCCATCGGCCGTGGCGCTGATGCTGCTCAGGCTTTCGTAGGTGTTGCTGGCTTCCGGCTTCCAGGTCTGGCCACCATCAGTGGTGAGCAACAGCGTGCCCACTTCCCCGACAATGAAGCCGGTGGTGGCGTTGAGAAAGCGCACGGCGCTCAGGTCGGCGATGGTGCCGACGGGCATTGGCGTCCAGGTAGTGCCGCCGTCGGTGGTGCGCAGGGCCGTGCCGCCATCGCCCACGATATAGCCCTGCTGGGCCGTGACGAACCAAACCCCCGTAAGCCGGGCCGTGGTCGTGGTATTCAGGGCCCGCCAGCTGGTGAAGGCGGGGCCCACCGCTTTGCGCAGGGTGCCTTTATTACCAGCCAGGTAGGCGACGGTGCCATCGGGTGAGTCGGCGGCGAACAGGTCGTTTTGGGTGCCACTGGTGACGTTCGTCCAGCTGAAGCCTTTGTCGCGCGAGAGGGCCAACGAGCCCCCGTTGCCGACGGCGAAGCCGGTCGAGAGCTGGCGCAGGCTCAGGGTGTTGTGGTCGCCCAGGCCGTTCGTAGCCGCCCAATAGCCGTAGATGTTGTAGGTATTATACTCCGAGTGGTAAATGACAGTGGGCGTAGCCGTGGTCGGCAGCTCTTCCAACAGCACCACCATGTCGGCGGCCGTGGCGGCGACGGTGCGCATGTTGTTGTGGGGCTCGAAGTTGTAGAAGTTGGGAATATAACTCCACGTCTTGCCCCCATCGTGGGTTCGATAGAAGATGGAGTTAGCCCCGCAAATCCAGCCGTTGTTGGCATCGGCAAAGCTGACGGAGCTGAGAGCTTCGCCACCGGGGCCCATGCTGGTCCATTGGGCAAAGGCCGGGCTGGTGAGCAATAGGCAGCAGATAGCGGTAAAGAATTGTTTCATCTATAGGTTGGAGGTAGAATAGTAGTTAGTCGGAGCCCTTCTCTTACCCCTTCTTCTAAAATGAGGGAGAGTCTGACAAGACAGTTGTACACAGGCGCTAGGGTAGGCGGACGAGCTGGCGGGTAGTGGGCGGCAGACCGGGG
>CALMOO010000495.1:0-7284 GCA_937871705.1 uncultured Hymenobacter sp. | reverse complement strand
TCGCAGCTGCAGGGTATAGATGCCAGGGGCCAGGGTAGGCGGCACGGCCAACTCTTGCGTAGCGGTGGTACTGGGAGCCAGGGCTTGGTGCAGCACGGTGTGGCCGAGCGGGTCAAGCAGTGACACCTCGCGGGCAAGCGGGCTGGTAAGGGCCGGGCCGCTCAGGGTGAGGGAAGAAGTGAACGGGTTGGGGTAAGCCTGCCAGGTCGGCTCGGCCGTGGTGCTGCGGCTGGCCAGCGGCACCACGGGCCCGCGCTTGAGCACGATGCCGCTGCCGCCCACTACCCAGACGTTGAGCCCGTCGTCGGTGGTGCTGATGCCGCTAAGCGTTTCGTAGGTGTTGCTGGCTTCGGGGTGCCAGGTGCGGCCGCCGTCGGTGGTGGCGAGCAGCGTGCCTAGGTCGCCGATGATGAAGCCGGTGGTGGCGTTGAGAAAGCGTACGGCGTTGAGGTTGGCCGTCGTGCCGACGGGCATTGGCGTCCAGGTGGCGCCCCCATCGGTGGTACGCAGGGCCGTGCCGTGATCGCCGATTATATAGCCTTGTCGCACATCCACGAACCAGACGCCCGTCAGGCGAGCGAAGGTGGTGCTGTTAAGTGCTTGCGAGACGCCGCCGGGCAGGGTACCTTTCCGCAGGGTACCCTTGCTGCCGACCAGGTAGTAGGTGGTGCCGTCAGGCGAGTCGCCACAGGTCAGGTCGTTCTGCGTGCCGCTGGGCACCTGCAACCAGCTCGCGCCCTGCGTGTTGCTCAAGCGTAGCGCCCCGCCCACCCCGGCCAGAATGCCGAGGTAGAGCGTATGAAAATTCATTTGGCCGAACTCGGCGGAGGCGGAGCCAATGGCCTCTGGGCCGAAGCCGGAGGCGAACCCGTAGCCGTTGTAATACGAGTAGTATACATCGGTGGGCCGGTAGAGGCTAGGCTGCTGCACCAGCACGGCGACGTTGCGCACGATGCCCGTCAGGCAGGTGTAGACGCTCAGTACTTGGCTATGAGGCCCGGTGGTCTGGAAGCTGTTGGTTTGCAGCTGCCAGGTAGTGCCCCCATCCGTGGTGTGGAACAGCGCCCCATTGGCGCCGCACACCCAGCCCTCGGTAGCCGAGCGGAAGCTCACCCCAGAGAGGGCTTCACCGCCAGGGCCGATGTTGGTCCATTGGGCACGTGCTAAATATGTAGGGAGAAGAACAAGGAGAGTAAGAAGGTATTTATTGAACATAAAATGAACAATCTATTATATAATATTTATCACCTTTTTATCAAACCCCATAATTATTAGAACAGCTAATGAGGCTACTATAAATGGCAAGTAAATGATAGAAAAAAGATAAAAGCTTTCGTGCGTGCTAAAAATTATATATTTAATAGAATTTTCTCTTGGCTTAAGAAAGCTTATAGTAACAGGGATTAATAAGTATCCAATAATATTTGTAATAACAAGTGAAACAAAAGGCTTTCCCGGCAACATTTTTACGTTGACAAAAAACACAGGACTAAGCACAATAAGAATAAAGAAAATTCTTATGAAGAGGCTACCCACTATAACTGCTCCTGGGACATGTTCGAGAAGACCAATGGCTATGGCGCAAACAGTATCTATAAGCGCTAATAATAGCAAATAAGCAAAAACAGACTTCACCATCCTGCTTGTTTATAAGTTGTCTGAAGTTTATAAAAGAAAGTCGCCTTTGTAGCACCATAATTATATCTGTCTGCCGGACTCATTATGTTTCCTTCAAACCTTAATCCACCCGTTGCTCCAAGGCGATAACTATTTTGAACTTTAGCCATTAATGACAATTCATTTATAGTTTCAGGACTCTGCTTCATGTAAATAGGTTGAACTACATCAAATTGCTCATGATGCAGTGTTACAGCATCCCAATTTTGTGCTGCCACACCTTTCAACACTGGTCCGTTCCTTAATGCAGCTAAATTATCAAATACATCATTAAAGATAGCAGTATTACCTTCATTTCCAAATTTCACAACATCATCGCCAACCCACCAAGCAACAATTTTGTTATCTAGATTGGCCATTTGTGAAGCTACTATTGACGCTGCACCTGGCCAATTTACTTCAAAGCCTTTTGCAGCAACATCAGCAGCAAACCATTTATAAAAATCTGTTCGCTGGCTAATAGTTGTATACTCATTATAACCAGTACTTTGACCAAGATTATAAATATTGGCGTTCTGCCATACTGAGGTGTTATCCACTCTATCACTCGTTTTCCAGTCACCTTTACCAAGAGTGCCTGTATAATCATCAGAGTACTCTTTAAAGCCCCCGTTACGGTCAATTCCATTTACTGGATTATTACCAAGTCCAATATAAGGTGATGCATATTGTCCAGCTGGGTCCATCCTCAGCCACCTTCCATAGCGCGCATCATACATGCGTAAGTCAAAGGCAGTATAGCCGCTTTCCGCATCCTGGGTGGTGTTCTGCCCCTGGTAGCCCCGGCCGTAGAGCCGCTCCTCGCTGCGGCGCCAGCTCAGGCCCTCGTTGCGCTGACCGTAGGCGTAGAAGTGGTTTTCCTCCACCACAGGCCCCGGCGTGTACTGCGCGGTCAGGTCGTCGAAGTAGGCAGCTAAATTCGAACTGCTGTTGCGAGCGGAAACCTCTATTAGCACAGGGTAGGTCTCGGTAATAGTCACGTCAAGCGTGAGCAGTTGCCAGTTATCCTGGCTAGCTGCGGTGACATTGGTTGACCCACTCCGCACCAGGGAGTAATCACTGGCTTTGCGCACCAGATACTGCAAATACGCATTGGGGGGAGCGCTGAGCGTAGTAGGAGTGCCCGTGCCAGAAGTAAGAGCCATGGGCTTAGGCGCGTGCGCCAACAGGGGAATGCTTACACCGAGCGAAACCCGGCTCAGGGCGCTCTGCCAGCCGGGCGAGCCCGGTGGGGTAGTCTCGGCGAGTAGGCGTGGGGCTGCACTCACCCGAACGCTCGCCAGGCCCACTGCCAGCGCGCTAACCGGCGTAGGCTCAGGCTGTTTAACGTTCGTGGCGACTCCGCCACCACTACTGGTGCCGGAATAGAGCGCATAAGCCGTGAAGTGTACCTTATCTCCAAGCTGAGCGGGGATAATCTTCGAGGGGCTTTGGTTTTGCCCGGATACGTACAGCAGCTTGACGGAGTAATGGCTCCCTGTGCTGGCATTATACGTGGAGAGCCCATAGGCGTAGTCGGCCGAACGCGTGGTGTTGTACGTGGTAGGAGACGATGGGGCCGGGAAGTCCTGCTGCTCCTGGCTAGTCCGCGCGGGCTCCATACTCAGCACATAGCTGGTCGACACCGGCTTGCGGAACACAACGCGCGTGTTGCCCAGCTGGTCGTTCAGTTCATAGAGCTGTTCGGCCGGCATTTGGTCGCGGGCTTGGCGGTAGATGCCCAAACGGGTAGCGCCGTAGATAGGCTGCTCGTAGAGAAAAGCCGCGGCAGTGGCGCCCGCTTTTGTTTCGGCTACGTAGGAAGCCAGCTCATGCCCCACCGCGTCGCGCACGAAGGAGGTCGTGGTGTACGTCGTTTGGTCTGTTGGGGTAGGATACACCTGCTGGATGAGCCGACGCCCGAACTCATCGTAGGTGTAGCGGGAAATCACCTGGGAGTGGTCCGCAGTGGCATACAGCGCCGTGACTTTACCGGCCGCGTCGTAGTCGAGGTATTTGGATTGGGTAGGGTCGCTCTCCTGCTGGGAAATAGCCTGGCCAATGTTGTCATACTGGTAGGTGACCAGAGGCGCGCCGGTAGCCAGGTTCCGAACTATGTTAAGCTTATTCGTGCCGGACAAGTACTCGTAGCCGGCATCCATCGTGTTCCAGCCGGCGCCATCGGTCCGTTGCAGCCGGTTTATATTGCCATTCAGGTCATAGGAGGGGGTAGTGCTGGAGAAGGGCAGGCTTTCGCGGTAGCGGCCGCCATCGGTGGCAAACGTATACTGCCGGTTGCCGGCGTTAGTCAACAGCCCGTGGTCGGCGGTTAGCAGCTGCCCTTTATAGTCGTAGTTGTAGCCGTAGGCGTGCAGCGGACTGCCAGGGGTTTGCCAGCTCGTGCCGCTGACCAAGCCATTGTAGTGCGGCTGGTAGTCACCCGAGGGCGTAACCATCGTCGTTTTAATCTGCAGTACCGCGGCCGAAGCGTAGTCATTTGGGTAGTAGTTCAGGCTGGTGCCGAAGAAGTCGGCGTACTGGGAGGTTCCAGTGGCGTCGAGACCAGGGTCCTGTTGCAAGTCCCCGTCATTGATAGCTTTCAGCTGACCAGTCGCCGTGTAGGTGTAATCTACTCCTTGCAAGCCTCGACCGGTTGTGGCATCAAAGCCGTAGACGACGCGCTTAAGCGGTCCATGTAGGTAATAGGTATAGCGAGCATGCTCGGTACGCCCGGCGGGGATAGAACTAGCCGGGTCGTTTTTATCGGTGCTTACCGTGCTCAACCGGTTATCCGCATCGTACGTATAGTAGTGCGTTAGGCGCTCGACAGGCGCATTCTTTTGATAGCACACCGTGGCCGTGTTGCCAGCTACATCGTAGGTGTAGTCGATAGTGCGGGTAGGCTGCCCTGTAGTTTGTTGAACCTGCCATTGGGTGCGCCCTTGCTCATCATAGCTGTAGACAGTATGACTGACTTCCTGAAAAGCGGCACAGGGAGCAAACAGCGAGGCTTTCTGCGTAGCAACCACTCGGCCGCTTAGGAAAGTTGGCGTGTAGCCTGCTGGCAGGGTAAAACCGGAGACTTGCACACCGGAGGCTTGATCGTAATACGTACGCACGACATCTTTCCGGTTCTGACACCCCATTTTTCCGTCGTCGTATGCTCCGTAGGGAGCAATGTAGTCTAGCACTGCCAAATTAGCTTTGCAATTTGCAAAAACCGTGCTGCCTCCTTGGTTTTCACCAGCTTCGTTGACCCGACCTATCGTATCATAGTTAAGGTAGGAGAAATAGCCATTGACTCGTTGCTTGGCGTTTTGCGAGAAGCGGAGTTTGCCATCAGTCCGGTAATAGAATTCCGTCCGTCCGGCGTCCGCCTCGTTCATGGCGACTTGCCGGCCCTGCTGGTCGTACTCGAACGTGGTGATGTAGGATGGCTGCGTGATAGTTCCACCAGGAGTCCACCTCAGCAACAGTTGCTGCACGCCGTTGGGCGCAATGCTTTCTACCAACTGGCCTTTTTGGTTATAGAAGCTATAGCTGAGGTCCTTATATCGGTTGGCATAGCTTAAGCTGACTGCGCCCTTATCGATGCGCAGCTGGTAGCAGCCGGGGGGGAGGGGCGTGGAGTTAGTGAAAGTGACCGGATTGCCCGTAACCGTGTTAACGAGGCTGTACGTACTGCCGGGAGTACCCGGCTTGTCGACGATGGTAACGCTGCCATCTCCGACGACATAGAAATTAAAAAAAGGATAGGCTTCGCGCTGTTGCGAGGGAACAATAGTAGCGATAGCGCCCGCACCGGGGTCGTTGATAACCGTAAAGGGGTCAGTGGAAAAAAACAGATAGTTTTGAATGTTCACCCCAGTCTTTATCGTCTGCGCGACCTGGTCAGGCGAGCCGGTAACCAACCACTTCCCCTGGTTGTCGAATGCCATGATGTCCGCCGTGCACGTAAACTGGAGCGGAGTAGTGAGAGTGATGTTATCTTTGATTTGTACTTTATACGGCCAGCCAACTTCTACGGTATTACTGGCCGTCAGCCAGGCATCCGCGGCGGTAGCGGGTCGGGCGCTCATGACGGGATGACCCTCCTTATCGGCAAAGACGAGGGCTGTATTCCCGTCCGCATCGGTGCTGAGGCTCTGCACGGCGGCCTGCTGCATGGTGGTGAGCTGCCCGCCGACGGCTGCCGAGGATAAGAGGCCATTACGGATAGCTGCGTAGGTGTCGAGTTCGGTGCGCACGGGGAAGGTGCCCTGGACTACCTCACGGCCGCTGCCTAGCTGGAGGCCTACTCCCGGGCCGGCGGAGCGGCTGACGCCGGTGCTGCCATCGGGCATGGCATCGGTGCGGGAGTAGGGTAATCCCGTTATGGCGGTGTAAGGCTCCAGCGCGTTGCTCGTGCTATAATACCACCCGAGCGTATTGGGCTTGGTAGTGCTGACTGCTTCCGGAGCATTGAGCTTGGTACCATCATCAAAGCGGGTGTAATCGTAGGCGGCAGAGCCGTCCGAGGTCGGGGCAATAAAAGAAGGGGTATAGGAGAAATCAGTAGCTGTGATAGGAGCAGCCAACGTGCTGCCTACTGCCTGGTCGTACTTGCCGTAGAGTGGCTGAGTTGCTAGTATTTTCCCTTTACTCAGGCTTTTACTTTGGCTTTGCAGAGGCTTGGTAAAGCCATCCACGTAGGTGCGGCTGTTACCGAGGAGCGTGGTGCCGTCTAAGCCAAAGCCCTTGGTTTCTGTCCAGGAGATATCATAGTCTGCCGCATGAACGCGGATGATGCAATTAGCCGACCTTTGGTCGGACCCGCAAACAGTAGTAACAGCCCGGAAGAGCGTATTGGTTGTCAGATTTTCATACGGAAGCTCTTCCCCAGTCTGGTAGATTGTTGTCCAGGTGTTGCCATTGTCCTGCGAGCTTTCCCAGTACTTAACGGCCGCGGCATGATTAGCGAAGGTGAGAACACCTTGATTGTTGCCCGTAATAACGTCGCGCTCGCCTACCACTTCCCCGGCAGCGGCGACTGTATTGATCGTTTTTACTTCTATCTCCGAGCTATACGTTATGGGAGTGTACGGATTACTCGTGCAACCAACCAGTTTGGCTCGGTAGGTAGTGCTCATATAAAGTCCGGCTGGCGAGTAGGGAAAGCCGTTGACGGCATCGGTGCTGGTGCTATTCGCGATATCGGTCCAAGTGGTTGAGCCGGCCGATTTCTGCTGCCAGGTGCACGAGTAGACGTTGTAGGCGTAATTTAAAGAAAGTTTGAAGCTTGTGTATTGGCAAACCGGATTCTGAGAAACCAGCGTGGTGGCCGTCAGGTCCCGGTAGTCGGCGCTGTAGTACATCAGTGCTCTTGTGCTGGGCGGCCCACTGGCGCCATTACCATAATAGGTTAAGTAGATGGTAGCCCCGTATGCCCGCGACGGACCAGTAGTAGCGGTAGAAAAAGTAAGCTCAATAAAATTGTCACTCGCTCCGCCACCCGCTGTCACCCTGGCCTCGACCGGACATGCATCCCAAGCATATGCACTGGCATAGCAGCCTGAAGGTGCGGTTAGACTTACCGTGTAGCGATAAGGGCAGCCGACTCGCAAAGGGGCCGAGTAAGGCGAGCCAGTA
>CALMOO010000494.1 GCA_937871705.1 uncultured Hymenobacter sp. | reverse complement strand
GGCTACGGCCTGCAGATTCTGGATGCGATAGTAGATGCGCACTTGCACGATTTCGACGTAGGCAACGACCTGAGCCTGCACTGGGAGCCGGCCTTGCTACCCATCCCCGGCCAATTAATACCGGGGGTAGGCGCTACCGTAGCTTTGCGCATGAAATAATTATTAGCTCAGAATGTCAGATGAGCATGACGTTCTGAGCGCAACCACTGACTATGAAGATTCTCCTTATCGGCTACGGCAAGATGGGCCATACACTGGCCGCCCTAGCTCCCGCTCACGGCCACGAAGTAGTGGGCATAGTAGACCAACACGCTTCTACGCAGCGCATTGAGGACTTTACCCCCGCGCTGGTAGATGTGGCCATCGAGTTTACCCACCCCGACTCGGCCTTTGGCAACGTTGTGGCTTGCCTGCGCCAGGGCATTCCGGTGGTGTGCGGCTCCACGGGCTGGCTGCATCACTTCGACGAGGCCAAGCAATTGTGCCAGGAGCTAAACGGCGCCTTGTTTTACGCCTCCAATTTCAGCGTGGGCGTGAATTTATTTTTTCACTTCAATGAATACATCGCGGCCAAGATGCACCAGTTTGCCGCTGGCTACGATGTGCAGGTAACCGAGATTCACCACGTGCACAAGGTAGACCAGCCCAGCGGCACGGCCCTCACTGCCGCGCAGGGCATCTTGGCGCACTTCCCCGAAAAGACTACCTGGCGCAACGCGCCCGCCCAGTCCCCAAATGAGCTAGCGGTGCTAAGCGAGCGTCGGGGCGAAGTGGTGGGTACCCACGAGGTACGCTACATTTCGGCCGCCGACACTATAGAGTTGCGCCACGAAGCGCACTCGCGCGAGGGCTTCGCGGCGGGGGCGCTGCTAGCGGCAGGCTGGCTGCCGGGCCACCACGGTGTGTTTGGGATGAACGATTTATTGGAACTTGCTTGAACTCGGCTGTCATTGCTTCGTCGTTCTTCCTCGCAATGACAAGTGGCTGTCGTTTCTTTACCAGATAATTTACCGGCTGGCTTTTGCTGGCCTCCTGCTTCATGCTTGTTCGCAAAAAAGACCCTTCTGCTCCGCCTCGTCCGCCCAAGACCAAATCTCGCGAATGGGTTGACTCGCTGCTATTTGCTATTATCGCGGCTACGCTGATTCGGTGGGCTACGTTTGAGGCTTACACCATTCCGTCGCCGAGTATGGAGGCGTCGCTGCTGGTAGGCGACTACCTGTTTGTGAGCAAGCTGCACTACGGCCCCATCACCCCACAAACGCCCTTGCAGGTGCCCCTCACGCACCAAACGGTGCCGGTGCTAGGCATCAAGAGCTACTCCGACCTGATTCAGCTGCCAACCTATCGCTTTCCGGGTTTTAGCTCCATCAAGCGCAACGACGTGGTCGTGTTTCACGTGCCGCACGAGAGCCAGTACCCGGCCGATTTGCGCACCAACTACATCAAGCGCTGCATCGCGGTGGCCGGCGACACCATTTCCATCAAAGGCGGCCAGGTGTACCTCAATGGCCAGCCCGGCACCATTGGCGGCCGCCCGCAGACTACGTACTTCATGCAGGTGGCCGAGCCCAACGATGAGGTGCGCCAGGCGCTGCACGAGCAGGGGGTAGTAGACTACACCCAGCCCGACGGCATTCCGGCGGCCACCAATAACCCCGAAACCGGCAAGCCCGGCTATTTTATCGCCTGCACGGCCGAGGCGGCCGCGTACTTCCGCAAGCAGCCCTATGTGCAGTCGCTGGCGGTGTTTAACCAGCCGATGGCGCTCTTTCCTGATGTGGCCGACCTATATGGCAGCTCCAATGCCATGAGTGCGGTGCAGCGGCGCTGGCAGCTCGATGACTTTGGGCCGCTGCCCGTGCCTA
>CALMOO010000493.1:1826-2571 GCA_937871705.1 uncultured Hymenobacter sp. | reverse complement strand
GTCCGGCGCAAACCGCGCATCACCGGCGGGCTATTCGTGCTCGCCGGCCTGTTTCTGGCCTGCGGCGGCGTCTACCTCGCCGTGCTGGGCGGTTCCTGGTACTACCTGCTCGCCGGTCTCGGCGTCATTCTGACCGGCGTCGGGCTGATCGTCAGCCGGCGCTGGGCGCTGCACCTGTATGCGCTGGTGCTGGCCGCCACCGTACTGTGGGCGCTGGCGGAAGTGGGCCTGCGTGGCTGGGAACTGGAGCCGCGCCTGCTGGTGCCGACGCTCCTCGGCATTTACCTGTTGCTGCCGTGGGTCGCACCGCGGCTCGGTGGCGGGACGGGCGAATACGGCATGGCGCAGCTGCCGCTGCTGGGCGCCGTGGTGCTGACCGTGGTGCTGCAATTGCTAGCCATTTACCTACCCTTCTTCAACCGCTTGCTCAGTACCCAACCCCTCACTTGGGTTGAAATGGGGATTACGCTGGTCGTGTCGAGCGTGGTGTTTTGGGCCGTGGAATTACAGAAGCTGATTATCCGCCAGCGCGCCGCCCTACCCCCGCCCGTGGCGGTGGCGCGGGTAGGGGTGGGGCCCTTGGTGCCGGCTCCGCTACGAGTGGCTTAACTGGTGAGGCGCCCACGATAGGGTAGTAAGCAGTTCATTACCAACAAACTCCTTCATTATGAAGCCAAACTTCGTCGTCCTCACCGATTCCTCGCCAGCCGGCGCGCGGGCTCAGGCCTACGCTGCGGCGTTGGCG
>CALMOO010000493.1:0-1816 GCA_937871705.1 uncultured Hymenobacter sp. | reverse complement strand
CTCGAATATGGCCTGATGCCGTCCATGCTGGATGTGAGCTACGTGCGCGAAGTCCGGCAATCGCTGGACAATGCTGCCGCCGCGCTGCCCGTGCCCGCCACGGCCGAAGTCATCGAAACCGACTGGTACGATGCCGTGCAGCAAGCCCTCGACACCCATCGGCCGCTGCTGCTCATCGCGGGCCTTACCGCCACCCACGGGCGCCTCGAAGAGTGGCTCACCCTACCCCTGGCCCACCAAACGGGCTACCCCCTGCTGCTGGTGCCCGAGCACCTGCCGGCTGCCAACCTCAAGCCACCTCACCGGCTGGTGCTGGCCGTAGAGGACCGCGCTTTTACCCTCACGCTCGAAGCCCGGGCGCTGGCCCCGCTGCTCGACGCGCTGGGCTGCGAGGTTATTACGACCACCGTGTTTTCGCCCGCATCGCGCGAAGACGCCGCAAGCGGCGACGCGGGCTGGCACGCCGTGCAGCGCAGCGGCCTGGCCACTGCCGTGGCCCATAGCCCGCTGCACAAGGTGGTAGATGCGCGGCCCGCCGCCGGCATCTGGCAAGCCGTGGACGAACTGGAGGCCGACGTGCTGGCGCTGCTCGACCAGGGCCACGGCTGGGTGCATAAGATGTTTAGCAGCAGCACGGTTACCCAGGCCATTAGGTTTTCGCAGGTGCCGGTGCTGCTGCTGTCGGCTAGCCTGAATGGGGCGGCCGACGCGGTTGATTAAGGGAGCTCGTGCCGACTGCCCCTGCTTTATTCTAACGCTTGTCCATTTCTTGCCATGCCGCTCACGCTCGTTGTTTTTGCCAGCTTTTATCCGGCCGGTCGCCACGCGGTGCAGTACGCCGACGCGCTGGCGCAGGCCCTGCACGGGCCCTTGGTGCTGCTGCACGTCAACCGGGCCTCGCTCTTCGACCCTTATACTTTCATTTCCGAAGAATATCACCACCAGGAGTTTGACCAACAACTAGATACAGCCGCACTGCTCGGCCAGCTGGCAGCCGAGCTGCACGCGCCTACGACGGTCGAAATTGCTACCGACCTGCTGCCCGCGGTGGCCTAGGAGGTGGCCGCCCGGCACCGGCCGGCCGTCTTTGTGCTCCGTCAGCCCAACCCTTCCTACCCCGCCACGGCTAGTCTGGCTGCCGCCTGCGCCGACCTGCTGCAAGCCGGCAACTACCCGCTGCTAGTGGTAAGCGCCGCCGCGCCAGCCGCTGCACCCCGGCGCATCCTCATCGCCGCCGACCGCGAAGCCTTCACGCTGGAGCCCGAGGCGCATTACCTGCGCCAGCTGCTGGCGTTGCCCGGCACCGAGCTGGTAGTGGCCCACGTATCGAGCGGCGCGGAAGACGATGAAGGGTGTGCCCTGGCCCTGCGCGCCGTGCAGGCTAGCGGCCTGGTGGCTGGCCTACCCCTGCCCGAGCTGCGCGGCTACGAACACGCTGACTACGGCGCCGGCCTGCTGGCCGCCGTGCAAGACACCGGCGCCGACCTAGTGGTGGTGCTGGCCCGCCAGCGCAGCTACTGGGGCGGCCTGTTCCATCGTAGCGTCACGGCGCAGCTGCTGGCTACCTGCCCGGTACCGGTGCTGGTGCTGCCCGTGGCGCTGGCTGCTCCGCCCATCGGCCGCACCGCCACCTTGGCCCAGTGGACTAACACGGTGCTCACCGGCCTGGCCCCATCGGCATGATGTAGGCCCGGCGCAACTAAACTTCCAGCTCAATACCTGAAAATGCCCTGCCAGCCGAAACCAATGCCAGCGCGCGCTTTGCCGGGCAGTTATTTCGTGAGAAGTTTCGGCCGCACTACGAGGGTGCAGGCTG
>CALMOO010000492.1 GCA_937871705.1 uncultured Hymenobacter sp. | reverse complement strand
CCCCTCTGGTTAACGCAACGCGTTTTATGTATCCTGCGCTCGAAGAGCTATTTGCGATGCGCCACACACATGAGTGTCAGTGCGCTGGTGTCCTTACTAGGGTTGCGGCCCGATAGCAGATTACCTAGCTGATACTTTAGTCCGGCCTTCCCTTGGTTTCCTTGCAGCACTTCGGCCCCTAGCTGCGGTGAGCGCGACGAAGCGCAAAAAAGACAAAAGCAGCATGCCTGAGGGTAAGGGCAAACTGAAAACCAAGATGTGAAGCTGCCACAATACCCACCACAACTGTACCCAAAGGCCCGGCTTCCACTTGCGAAAGCCGGGCCTTTGGGTACATAGCTACCATCATCACTATCGATAGCAACTGAAAGCTCCTACCCCATCAGCTAGCTGCGCTGCTACTCCGGCTTTGCTAGCCGCCATGTCACCCCCACCCTAGCGCCGGCGCACACGCGCTAGCTGCCAGGCACCGGGTAAGTGCACCCGCTACTTGCAACTGCCTACCCCTCCCCAAAAACCTTATGCAGGCCAGCTCAGCGACAACTGCCTGAGAGTACTACCCCCCTTACCGCGCCGTAATGATGTGCGTAAAGTCTGCTCCCAACCACGGTCTTTCGGACGCAGATTGCTTACCCGTGCTGTTAGTAGTAGCAACTTGGTTTACTTGATGCGTAGCCGAACGGCTTAGCTCAATCAAATAATCGAGCAAGTTGTCCATTGATGGCAAATAAGTGGGAAGTGTTGGCTTATTAGTCATAACTAGCTAGGAAAAAGTATTTTGTCTTAGTTTCAACCACTGCCTAAAGTTCTACTAAACTACTATCAATGCTCCCCAACCCCCAAACGTATAATTAAAAATAAGTATTATACTTATCTTAATACTTGAGTTCTACTTTGCATCGCAAACAGCAGTGCGGTAAGTACGCAGCTTGCATTGCTACTTATCGGTTGGGTAAGAAGACCTATAGGCCTGTTGGTTTCCGTGCTCGGGAGGTAGTTTAGTTAAACAGCGTAGGTGGCGGGCGCGCTTCGCAGAAAATGGCTTCCCGTGCTGAATTCTTGTCCCTGGTTTGCTCCAGAAATAACAGGGCGGCAAGGCGTCCTGCCTTAAACGCAGGGTTTGGCCAAACTTCATCGAAGCCTGGTAGCTGGCTCGATAAGCTACTGCAAGCTATTGTGCGGGGAGCACCAGCACGGGTACCGGACTGTGTAGTAGTACCCGCGCGGTGACACTACAATGAAATAGCTCACTCAAAAAGCTGCGGGGCCTAGCAATAAGCACCACCATCTCAAACTGACCATCGGCCACTACTTGCAGAATGCCTTCGACCGGGTCGGCGTGCGTAAGGTGCTGGAAGGCAAACGGGGGTAGGTCGAGGGGCAGGCCCGTGCGCTCAACGGCTTCCTGCGCCGACCGGTCGGCGCTCGCCGACTGGTGCGGCGCTATGTGCAGTAGGGTAAGATTCGCCTGCAAGGCCGCCAGAAAATGATGCGTCAGGCCCATGTGCTCGCCCAGCGAGAAATGCTCCTCATCTATGGCCAGCAGCACGCGGCACGCGGGCCGCCGTAGTGCCCACGGGCACCACGAGCATGGGTTGGGGAGCGGTGCGAAGCAGGTCGAGGGGCACGGTCGAAACCAGCTCATCGGCCATGGCATCGGTGTTGCGGTGGCCTAGCACGGCCAGTGCTGGCTGGTGCCGGGCGAGGGCTTCTACCACAGCGGCCGCTACCCGGCCGTGCCCGGTTTCGGCTACCACTGGCACCGATAGCGTGCGGGCCAGGCTAGCGAGGGCCAAGTCGATAGTTTCGGGGCGCTGCACGTTAATTCGACCAGTTAGCAGCTCCGGGTCAAGCAGCGAGTCGCGGTTCACGTGCAGCAGCACCAGCTGCGCCCCAATGGCGCCGGCCAAGGTATCGGCGTAGGCCAAGGCGCAGTCGGCGGGTTGGTAGAAGTCCGTGGGGACGAGCAGAGAGAATGTCATGATGCTACTGGGGGGTAGGGTTGAAAACCAGCCGCAAAGAACCAGGGCGCTGCTAGCACCAGCTATGCGCGATGTCAGCACGGGCCCATGACGTTGGTCATGGGATTGGAGAAGAGAGGGCCCCGCCGCCGGAACCTGTTTCAGCACCTGTGCGACTACTAGAACACGGCCGCCCCAAGCGCCAGCACGGCTACTATCGCAAACCCAAACAAGAAGCTGTAGCTAAAGCCCAGCAGCAGGCTTTTGGCCAGTGTTTGGAGCCAGCCCTGCCCATACACCCGGCGTAGGGCCAGCACGAAGTACCCGTACAGCACCAGCAGCAGCCAGCCGATGCCGTCCCAGTCAGGACGCAGCCATAACAGGAGCTGCACGAGCAGCAGCAACAAGAAAAGAAAGCAGTGGACGTGAACGGTGAAAATCAAGTGATTGAGGTAGAAGCGCTCGCCCCGCCAGTAGGCCAGCTTGAGCAGCAGCGCACCCAGCGGCATGAGCAGAAAAAGGAGAATGGAGCCCCCGCGCAGGGCCTGGTGCAAAATTTCCTCCTTACTAGCCCCGTACCAGCGCGCGACGCGCCGCACCGCGAAGCGGTTTCGGAAAGTAAGCGGCTCGTGCTTGCTGCGCAACACCGAATCTATCTGCGCCTCGCCCGGCTCGCGCGCGAGGTGCGCCAGCTCGGCTTTGTTGAAGGACACTCCTCCCCACGTAAGCTTGGCGGCCTGGGCGGCCGCAGCTGGTGGCGAAGCTGCGCTGGGCGGTGCCGGGTGCGGCTCGCTGCGGTGGGTTTCGTGCTCGCCGCCGAGCGTGAGCGACTGCAGCAAGAAGAACACGAAGCTTATAAGCAGATACAACCGAATGGGCGGTACGTAGTCGACCCGGTTTCCGACCAGAAAGCGGCGCGTCAGCTCGCCGGGCCGGAACAGCAGCAGGCGTAGCGTTCGCCAGACTTTGCCATCGAAGTGAAAAAACCCTTCCAGCGCTTCTCCCAGCAGGTGGCTCAGCTGGAGGTCGGGAGCCTGGTT
>CALMOO010000491.1 GCA_937871705.1 uncultured Hymenobacter sp. | reverse complement strand
ATCTACGACACACAGGACTCCAAGACGCTCATCGGCCAGATTGTGAAGGAACTGGAGCTCGACGATAAACTCTACAAAGCCAGCACGGTACTCGGCCGCATTTCGGCTGCTAAGAACAAGCTTGTGTCGGTGCAGCAGTACCTCAACGACCCCGTCATCCGGCAGGACGACGAGGCGGCGCTACGGCCCAAAATTGGCATCCTCTACCAGCAGTATGCCGCGCGGTGCTTCAAGGCCGGCGCCATGGACTTCGACGACTTGTTGTTCCAAACTAACGTGCTGTTCCGCGACCACGCGGATGTGCTGAATAAATACCAAAACAAATTCCGGTTTGTGATGGTGGATGAGTACCAGGACACTAACTATTCGCAGTACTTGATAACGCGCAAGCTGGCGGCTAAGGAGCGGAATATCTGCGTAGTAGGCGACGACGCGCAGAGTATTTACGCTTTCCGTGGCGCCGACATCACCAATATTCTTAACTTCGAGAAAGACTACCCCGAGCTCAATGTATTTAAGCTGGAGCAGAACTATCGCTCCACGAAGAACATTGTGTGGGCAGCTAACTCGGTGATTAAAAACAACCAGGCGCAGCTGCGGAAGGACGTTTTTTCGGAGAATGAGGATGGGCACTTAATCGAGCTGATTAAAGCTGCTTCCGACAACGAGGAAGGCAAATTAATTGCCCAGTCGATTTACGAGGACAAGATGAACCAGCATCTGTCCTATGATAATTTCGCCATTCTTTACCGCACCAACGCTCAGAGCCGGGCGATGGAAGAGGCTCTGCGCAAATTAAACATTCGCTATAAAATCGTTGGCGGCCTGAGCTTCTATCAGCGCAAGGAAATCAAGGACTTAGTAGCTTACCTGCGCCTCACGGTGAACCCGAATGACGAGCAGGCGCTGCGCCGGGTAATCAACTACCCCAAGCGCGGCATCGGCGACACGACCATCAGCAAGCTAATCAACGCGGCCGAAGAAGCCAACCACACCATCTGGGAAGTGGTGAGCAATGCCGACCAGTTTTTGCCAGCGCGGGTGTCGAACCCGGTTGTGGGCTTTGCCGAAAAAATAAAGAGTTACACCATCGTAGCGGGCAAGGAAGACGCCTTTGAAGCGGCCAAGTTCATCGCCAAAAATTCGGGCATGATTGAGGAATTGTACGCCGACAAGAGCATTGAGGGCCTGTCGCGCTACGAGAACATTCAGGAACTGCTCAACGGTATCAAGGAATACACCGACGACCCGGAGCGCGAGGACAAGTCGCTCGGCGCGTTTCTGCAAGACATTGCGCTGGTTACGGACGCCGACACCAAGGATGCGCAGCAGGAAGGTGAGGCCGTGACGATGATGACCATCCTCTCGGCTAAAGGCCTGGAATTCCGCAATGTATACA
>CALMOO010000490.1 GCA_937871705.1 uncultured Hymenobacter sp. | reverse complement strand
ACCTCAGTCGGCTCGTACTTGGCCGGGGGCGTGGCTTTGGGGCGCGCCGAAGTAGGCGCAGGCGATTCGGTGAGCGCGGCTTCGGTTTCTTCGTCTTCATCGCGGCCGCCCAGGCCCAGGTTGAGGCTGGTGACGTTGAAGAAGAACACCACGAACATTATCAGCCCAAAAGCCAGCAGCAGCACCGTGCCCCAGCCAATGAGCGAGTCGAGCCAGGAGGCCATCTCGTAGCCCGCGCCGCCGCTGAGCCAGTCGAGCCGGTGCGCCTGTAACGGGTCGGGGGTAGGCTGCGCGGCACTGGGTTGCGCCATCTGCACCACCACGTAGCCGAGCAAAGTACTGGCCCACAGCATAGTAAAGAAGCCTAGCGCCAGCACATAGCTCACCGAGCCCGCCGCCCGCCGAAACACAATCTTATACCCCAAGAAAAAGACGATGGGAATGAGCACGTACGACGCCAGCCCGAAGCCCCGGTAGATGAGCTTTTCGGCCAGCCACGCGCCCAGCAGGCCTAGCCAGTTGCCCGACTCTTGCCCGGCTTCTTTCAGCGGCACGGTGCCCAGGGCGGCCACCACGCTCTGGTCGGCGCGGCCGCTCAGCAGAAACGAGGTGAAGGCAATGGTGAGGTAAATGGACCCCAGCAGCAAGCTAAAGCCAATAAGCAGGTGAAAGCGCCGGTCCTTGAGCAGCGCCAGCAGCGGGCCTACGCCGGGCAGGGTCCCGCGCGGACCACGCGCCTCGGCTGGGCGCGCGGCCTGGGCCCGCGTGCGCCCGGCGGGCGGGCGCGTAGAAGCCGCCGGGGGTGGCGCTGAGCGTGGCGCGTTGCTGCGCGGAGGCCGCGGCGGAGCGGCTTCGGGGGCGGGGACGGGGCGATTGGTGGCAGCGGGGCCACCCGCTGGGTTTCGATAGCTGTTGGAGGCCATGCGGAGGCAAATCAGAAAAGTCAAATCTACGTCAGCCGCCGCGGTTGGCCGTTTCGTAAGATTGCCGCCAGCGCAACCTTATAGCTCAGTTAATCGTCATTGCAGACATCTAACTGTTCCGCTTTATTTATATGCTATCCTTTATCGAGTCCTTCATTCCCGTCCTTTATCTGCCTGCTTTATGTTTGAGCACCACCTCTTTGAACGCGTCCTTACCCGCGCCAACGGGCAGGAATTCTGCCGAACCTCCTACTGCCAAACCAACAATTGGCTGCAAGCTACCTGGAAGGGCTTCGTAAGCACGCAAGAAGGCCAGTATGGCGCCGACGAAATTCGACGTTTACTGCAGCTGACGAAGTCTCCGTATTTTCTTAACGATAATAGTGAGGTCCGCAGCCCGTGGTTTGATTCTATTGACTGGCTAGAGCACCTCTGGCTACCTAATATCGAGGCGAATAGCTTGTGCTACGTAGCCCACATTATGCAGCCCCACGTGGGCGATGGCCTGGGCCTGCTACTAGGCCACGACCTGTTTGCCGGAAAATTTGATTTTCAGCTTTTTACAACGCGGGCCGAAGCCGCCAGCTGGCTGCGCGAGTGCCAGCTTAATGATAGCCAACCCTGCGTGTACGTCCGGCGCTAGTGCTGGCCTGGCGCGGCCGGCGCCGCCACTTCGTATACGTGCAGCTGCCAGTAGGCCTGCGAGTCGTTGAAGACGCTGAGCAGGCGCAGGCCGCATTCTTCGGGGTGCGCTAGCCGCACGGCCGACAGCAGGTAGCGCCCGCCCAACCGCCGAAAGGCTGCCGCATCAAAGGCCAGGTGCTGCACCGTGCGGCCGGGCTCCTTACCCACCAAAAAATTGCGACCTAGCTCGGCCGACAGCACGTAGCAGCGGTTGCCCCAGGCGTCGAAGTACGTGGCTAGGTCGGGGCTCTTGGCCAGCTCGCCGGCGATGATGGGCCGGAAGGCTTGCTTGTAAGCCAGGGGGTAGAGCGTCTGATACGAGTCGAGGGTGTAGAAGCCGTTGTACTGCGCCACGGCGGGCGGCAAGCCCAGGCAGGCCACGCGGTAGGCGCCGGGCAGCTGCCGGGTGCGCGCCGCAATGGAGGCCTGCACTTGCCGCAGCAGCCCCGGCGCCACAAAGGCCGCGTAGCCCGGTGCATCGGGCCGGGGCCGGCCCACCAGCGCCAGCAGGTTGTTGGTAAACTCAGGGTTAGCGACCAGCACCGGCAGCAGTTGCGCGCCCACCAGCACATAGGCCAAACGCCCGGCCGGCAGCTGCCGCACGGCTAGCACCAGCACGAGTACCCAGGGCAAAGCCAGCAGAAAGTAAAAGCGGCTGAGCGTGAAGGCGTGCAGCAGCGGCAGCCGGTTTTGCAGCCGCATCGAGAGCTGCGGCGCAAAGCCCGCCACCAGGCACAGCGCCGCCACGGCAGCCAGCCCTACCCCCACCTGCCGCGCCAGCTGCCGCCGCGGCCCGGCTGGCAGGCGCGTTAGCACCACCACCACGGCCAGCAAAATGCCACCTTTAAAAAATGGGCTGGCATGGTAGTGCCCTAACCAGAACAGCCGCACGGCATCGAGCAGCCCTACCCCCAGGCCGGCCGGCAAAAGCCGCTGGAGGTCGAAGGCTTCGCGGTGGGCCACGAACTCATTGCTTATCAGTAAGCTATAAAACAAGCGCCACTCAACCAGCGCGTAGCTGGCCAGTAGCAGCCCTACCCCCCCTACGCCGCGCCAGGTGGCGGGCCACGCGGCCCGCCCGCGCTGGCCCAGGTCGAGCAGCAACCCGAGTCCCCACACCCCGGCAATAAACGGCCCCACCAGCACAAACGACGACCACAGCGGAAACGCCGCGCACACTAGCCAGTCGGGCCAGCGCGCCGGACCCTCGCGCAGGCGCAGCGCCGCCCGCAGCAGCGCCGGTTGGCCCAGCACGCTCAGGCCCCAGATGCTATACACTGGCAGCACCGCCCACAGCAAGGCCACGCCCGCCGCCAGCCCGCGCTGCTCGGGCCGGGCCAAGCCGTAGCGGCGCAGCAGCCAGTACATGCCCAGCAGCGCGGCCACCCGCACCAGGGCTTCGTGCAGCAGGTAGGCGGCCAGGGGCGAATCGGGCAATAAGCTGAAAATAAACACCGTCACGCTCAGTCCCGCGCGCAGGGCATCGCGGGGCAGGCCGTTCAT
>CALMOO010000489.1 GCA_937871705.1 uncultured Hymenobacter sp. | reverse complement strand
CAGTGGCTCGTCGCCAATCAAGTAGGAATGCACCGTGCACTGGCCTAAAAACAGCACTGCCAGGTAGCGGCAAAGCCAGTTGGTTATTATTCCTTCGGAGCCCACGCCGGCCTCGTTCGGAAAGGGGTATCGTACATCGACGGGTGGCCACAGCCTGAACGCATCGTGGTAGCGGGCGAACGCCGTGAATATTTCCGTCATGTGCGTGGGCAGCAGCCAGAAGTGGGGTGGCTGGCTGGTGGTGTAGCCCCAGAGCTTGCGGAGCAGCTTCGCCTTATCTACGTAGAGCAGTACGGCCCCGACGGCGTGCTGAAACTCCAGAAACCGGTCCCGCTGCTGCTCCCGCAACGCGATGACGTCCGTGTTGGTCACTCGCAAGGCGGCATCTGCCGTTTCGTACTGCCGCGCGATGGCCCGCAGGTGCTGTTCGAGGTAGCGGTAGGCCGTGTGCCAATAGTCGTACACCAGGTCCTCCTGCTCGTACTCCAGTGCCAGCAGCAGGTTGTGCCAAAGAGCGAAGTAGGTAGACTCCGAAATAACGTGCTGCGTGCTATCGCCTAGCAGCCAGTTACCCCCGGCCGCGCGGTGGGCCAGCGACTTGTCTTTGCGGTTGCCCAGCTGCGCCACTTCCTCCGTGGTGCGATAGGTCAGCTGGTAGTACACCGACGAATACACTACCTCGTTTGCTCCGGCCTCAGCACGCTCCCAGGCAAACTCATCGGTAAAGAAGTCCGCAATCTGCTGCGCAACCGACGAGTTACGCGCCGAGATTACGGCCAGAAAAACGTCCGTCAAAGTTTCGACGTGCCGCTTGTCCGCCCGGTTCTGGCGGTGCTTTTGTTGGAGGTAGGCCGAAAATTTTTGCGTGTTGTAGTACGTAATGGTTTTTTCGGTGAGCAGAAAGAAAAAGACCAGGAGGGCTACGCTCGTGAGGTAAACCAGCGAGAGCGCCGAATTCGCCACCACAGCGGACCAAAAGCCGTGACCGAGCAGGGCGGCCGGCGGCGGAAATCGGCAAAACCATATGCCCGAGAATAAAGCCGAGAGTTTCAGCAAAAACACGAAGCCCTTCCTTTCTGGCTCCTGCTCGAATAGGCCGACTGCGCGGGCCGAGGAATATTTATCGTCCAGCCGCGAAATAACCTGGAGCAGAATGGGGTAGGCTATCCCCAGAATCGCGATTATTGTGTAGATGCAGGCATCCAGTCCAGCCATTCCCATGCGTGCGGGTAGTAAGTGTTGCGCTCAATTGGGCTACTAGCAGCCGGGAGCGCCCCGGGTACTAGGCCAAGGTAGGGGCACTAGTGCGGCCGGGTTAATTTTTACCCCACATTTGCAACCGGGTCAGCGCTCACTAGCTATCCCATCCTTTCACAAATGGACACTTTCGCCGACTGCACCCCCGTCATCAGCTTGTCCTCGTCACCTGTTGGAAGCCGTATTCATGGACCGCCAAGAAGTAACCCTACCACCTGCTTTAGCCAAGCTGCTGGTGCAGCTCGATAACGGCTGGCAACCGGCTGACTTTTTGTTACCGACCTTCTCGACTGTGCAAGTCAATGAGCGGCCCTGGCCCGGCACCTTGCTGGGCATCGAGCAGGATGACGAAAGCTTGCTCATTCGCCTGCAAGTACACCGGCAGGACTGGCAGCAAACCTCCAAGCTGCACGTCACGGCGCAGTCGGAAGAGGAAGGGAAGCTGGAGGCTTGGAACGGCAACCTCACGATTAACTACGGGGAGCCGCTCACCCTGATGCTCACCTGCCGGCAGTGGGCCTATACGCCGCCCGAGCAGCCGGTGCTGTGGGTGGCGCCGTTGCAGCAGGTAGCCGAAATAAATACCCCTGGTAACCTGTTCACGATGCGCCGGCAGAATCAGGAGTTATACAACACGTCTATCACGGGCTTGCGGGTAGCATCGGAGCAACTGGCGTTTTACTTCTTAAATACCAAGCGTCCGGGAGGAGACAAGCAGGTGCTGCTGGCCATCGAAAACCTCACGGGGCAATCACTTACCAGTGAAGCGGTGGGTTTAGAACTGCCCCTGCTACGGATAGCGCTGGCCACGCCCATGCGTCCGGGTGTATTTCATGGGCTCGATGCCGAAGGGCGGACGGTAGCGGCCCTGGCTATTTCGCACGAGAAAGCGGCGCTGCCCGTCAACGACCGGGACCTCTCGCCGGTACCCACCAGCTATTTTGACACGCAAGGCCGGGCGAACTGGCTGGTGCCTTTCTTCCGTAAGCTACACGCGGCCAACGCAGCGGGAGCTGGTATTTCGGCGGTTTCTTTTTCCCTAGCTCGCTATGGCCATTCCATTGTCCCGCTAGATGTGGAAACTCAGTTCGAACTGGTGGCGGGGGCCGTGTGGATACTGGCCAATCATTTGGGTGGAGCCGACGAGCAGGCGCATTTCAACTTCCTGACGATGTCAGCCAGGACCGAGCGCGCCCCCGCGCCCGCCCGGGCGCTAGTCTGGCTGGCCGAAGCTTATGGCCCGGCTGGCGAACGAGTAGGGGAGGAGTTGGTGGGGGCGCTGCAAGAGTTGATGTATGGTGCGCTGGCCGATTATAGAGCAGCGGATGCCTCGCAGCACGTAGTATTGCGGCGCTACAACCGCGTGCAGCAGTTGCGGCGGGCTTACGCTGTACTGCTGGGCCGGGCCATCGGCTACCAGGGGCCGCTCAAAGCTTTCGAGCCGCTGGTCAATAAAGGACCCGACCGTTTGTGGGGAAGAGATAAAAATAGTCCCCCGCCCCCCGGCTGGCTGGCCACGCCCACCGACAGCCCCGCTGACGAGGTCGAGGCGCACCAGGTTTTTCGGGCGGAGGCCGATATCACCGACTTATCGGTGTGGCCAACATTTGAACTACCAGCCCTGCCGACGGACGACCTGGTAAAAGCGTTTATTAGCTTTGCCGAGGAAGTGCGTCAACAAACCCAGGGTCGGGTTTACGCGCGCCTGCGGCGGCTGCCGCAGCGGGAAGGCGAGTCCGTACACCTAAGCTTCCGGTTGCTGCTAGGCCGGGCTCCCACCACGCAGGTGGCTTTGTTCACGGTGGAATTACTGAAAAAAGGCTTCGAGGTGCAGGGCTGGCGCGACAAGCCCATTCGGGTAACGACTCCGAAAAGCCTGAGTAAATTTCAACAAGACCTGCTCGACTCGCGGGAATTCAGATACGAGGTGGAGCGCCTGCTGCTGATAGAAGAAGACCTGCGACGGGGAGAAGCCTAATGAGGATGAACGACGTAGTTATTCTGCAATGGAACATGGGCGTTTACCGCAAGAAGCGAATTTCCAAAAAGTCCGCTGCGGCAGTCTACACGCTTAAAAATGCCCAGGACGAAGTCCGGCTTACGGACCTGCTCAGTAATCTGATAACTGAGCACCAGCCCGCACTTATTGCCTTGCAGGAGGCGCCCGAGGCGGCCGTACGGCCATTGCTGTCGGCCGCGGGCTACAGCTTGGCCGTGGGTAGTTCTAATATCATTACCGCTTGGAAGAATACCGTGTGGAGCGCGCTGGTTTCTACGCCCATAAAGTATTACCGCGCCCTAGGGCTGGAACTGCAATTGCTGACCAGGACGCAGAAAACCTATAAGGTTCTGGTTTGCAACGTGCACCTTTCTTCCCGGTTGCACGGCGGCGACGAAAATCCGGTGCACGACTTGGAAACGATGGCGGATGAGCTGAAGCTGTACCGGATGACCAACGCGGCCGCGGAAGAAATAATACTGGGCGATTTCAATCTGGAGCCGCACCAGGCGGAGCTGCAAAAAAGAACGGTACTGCACGGCAACCGCAGCCTGTCTTTTGTGGCCGAGCAGGAAGCCAAGCGGCCGAGCCACGACAGGTACCGCACCCTGTACAACCCCGCCTGGCGTTTATACGGCGCGGAAATAGCTCCTCACGGCAGCCACTACTTCAGCGGGAGCAAGAAGGGCGGCCCCTGGTTTGTCCTCGACCAGGCTTTCTTCAGTAGTGGCCTAGTGAGCGGCCCGGCGAAGGTGCAGATGATTACAACGGTAACCTGCGCCTCTACCAAGGCTACCATTCCACTGCTGTCGAAAAAAGTTAGCCAACCCGACCGTAAGACCGGGTCGGACCATTTACCTATCGTCTGGACCATTACGCCCAAGCTCTAGCTGGCAGCGTTTACCGGGTAGTAGTCAGCCCGAAATAAGAGTTCTCGCTACAACGAAAAATTGCGTTGAGGCAGTGAGGTCGCTGCCATGGAAGCGTGTTCTGACCAACGCAACGGGTGAAAGTCGTTGTCTCATTCGAAGAATAAGTCGACCGTTTGGCGATAGTCCGAGTTTAGGTTAACTGGTTCGGTGGGGATAACTGAATTGTTCACATTTGAAGTCAAAGGAGAAGAAGCCAATTTAGCGTCTTGGCCTAATTCTCATCCCAACCACTAGCGAAATCTAAAAGCTATTTTGAGGATTAATATTTGCACATTTCAAATAATAACCAAATACTAAGCAGATATTGACAGGATTTTTTGTAGAAACGCCAATATTGGAACGATATTCGCACATGAATCGCACCGTAGTAGTATCAAACCAAAAAGGCGGCGTAGGCAAAACCACGTCGGCGGTCAGTATCGCCGCGGCCCTGGCGCGCAGTAATAAGCGGGTGGTTCTTGTGGATTTAGACCCGCAATGCAATCTAACCAAAGGTCTTGGGCTAGGAGAAGCAGCGCACAACGTGTATGGTGCGCTACTGGGAGAATATCGCCTCAAGGCCTACGCAGCTGGTCCGCCGAACTTAGCGGTAGTTGCTGGTTCACCCGCATTGTCAGCTTTTGAGCATACGAAGGGGAATGAGCTTAATCGGGAGTTCTTACTGCGTGAATTGTTGGTCCCGCTCTCAGAACGTTGTGATTTCGTGGTTATTGACTGTCCACCAGCGCTGGGCCTGATTACTCTGAACGCGTACGTTTGCGCGCATGAAGTACTGATTCCACTGGAAGCCCAGCAGTATGCGTTGGATGGGTTGGAGAAGGTACTTGAATTCGTCACGCGGGTGCAACAACGATTTAATCCGACACTGAAGGTTGGGGGTATCTTCTTTACGAAGCACGATAAACGGAAAGTACTGCGGCGTCAAATGGCGGAGCTTGTGCATAGTCAGCACCCTGAGCTTCTGCTGAATACGATAATCCGCGAGAGTATTGCGTTAGGCGAAGCGCCTAGTCTTGGCCTGGATATCTTTTCCTACGCGCCTGAGAGTGCGGGAGCTACTGATTATCAGGCATTAGTGACAGAAATCCTAAGCCGTTAAATTTCCCCACTTGTGGCTAAGTTACTCAAGCAACTACCGGCCCTGGGTCAGGGTGTTCCCGCAAAGCCTTTGTCGGAGCTGGATTTTCTCGATTTACTAGGGCAGCCAGCGGTATCACCCAATCCATTGCCCGGGCCCGTCGTTGAATCTGTGCCCTCTGCAAGTTCAGTCGAAGCAGGTGAAGTGGTCAATACTGTAGGTAATACAAGTATTACTGGTAACCCTTCTCTCGACACCTTAGATTCAGTCGAAGCAGGCGAAGTGGCCAGTACCAAAGGTAAGACAAGTGTTACTGGTAACTCTCTTCCTCTTGATACCTCAGATAACAGTAGTAACACTACTAGCCAGGGGTCCATTAAGCGGTCGCAGGTTATTAGTAACTCTGGTAACACTGGTAACGGTATTAATCCGGGTAAGAGTAGTAAGAAGGATAAACCTAGTAAGCCAGTACTGTTGACTTCTCCCGTGGAGCCGACAGTGGCAGCCGATGCAGGAGATGTGCGGCAAACCCTGATACTAAGCAAGAGCCACTTCGAGCAACTGCGCGATTTGGTCCACGCTCGTCGAACAGCCGGTGATTATGCCTATTCGCAAAAGCAAGCCGTGCGGGAGGCGTTAAACCTGCTTTTTGCTGCGAATGGAATAGCTGCTCCCCGTTCAGACGAAGCTCGGGAACGAGAACGGCAGCATCGGGAGCTTATTAGAAAAGGGCATCAGTTGCGAGCTGCGAAAGAATTGCCACCTAGTTCAGGGAGTGTCGACTGGGAGGAATAGCGCAAATACCGGTGAAAGAAGCTTTAGGAGCGACGAACGGTACCAACAAGTGGTATGAGTGTGCAAAATAGAAATGGAGGTCATACCGGACACTATTTGGTATGATAAGGCCAGCGGTATTCAGCTAGTAAGCGACAGTAAGCAAATGAAAAAGGCAGGTTACTGATAAGTCACCGGAGATTATTTTAAGTATAAGACACAGAAGTTCAGTGTTTTATAAGTAGCTAATGAAGGAGTATGCGTCGGTAGAAACTTTGTAGTGGCAATATTAATCGGCCAAGAGCAATAGTGCATGGAAGCCCACATGGAATAGTGCAATTAATAAAAAGTGTAAGTCCTCATTGAAACCGAACATTTTAATGATATCCAGCGACTAAAATATGCCCGTAAAAAAAGGTCTGCCAGCCAGGGGGTAGGTTCGTGCTAATAGGGAGGCTTCAGAATGGCAACTGGAGTTAGCTAGACAGTTTATTCACCAGATGCAGATTCAAAAACAGGCTACTACAGCAATGAGACAAGAAGTCGAAGGTGTTGCTTTTTACTAGAGAATGTAGCGGGTTAGGAAGGCTTTCGACAAACAACTGAATCAGAAAAATAACGCAGCTACAAAAATGGCGCGGGGATAAAGCTCACTGATTTCAGTTAACCCAGAATTGCACTAAAAATCTAACAAGTATAGTATGGAATCGATATGTAGAAAATGTGGGAATACCTATCAGGCAAAACGTAGCACAAGTAGATACTGTAAGAAAAGTTGTCGCTCAGCCTATAATCAGCAGGTGAAAAGAGGGCTGGCTCTAGTAAATCCTCTCAGTACTGATGAAGCCTATTTGCTGGAGATTACGCTGGAGGTGGTGGCGTTAGCAGCAACTATTTGGGCCGAAGTTCAAACCGGAGCAGCACATGTATCGATTCCTAGTATTGAACGATTGGGAAGGTGTGCCAGGGTAGGAACGCTCGACAAGGTACAGCAACTGCAAGGGCGGTATGCGGAAAAACAGCGTCTGGATGCCAAAAAGCAGCAGGTGAAAAAGAAGTCCACAAAGCCAACACTAGAGCAAGGTGGGCAAGAAGGCGTAATTCCCGACGGTAATCAGTAGGGATAATAGCAGCAATAAATAGCGTCAAGCAGGCAGGGTTTATTAGGGTAAACATTTAGCGTCAATAGCCCTTAGCGAGTTGTGTTTGTTTCACAAAATTGGTGCCCCATAACCGAATATTTTTTATCTACTCGACCAGACAAGGCAATGGCAAATACAAAGCAAAAAAAGCAGACTGGACGCAAGCGCAAACGCCGCCAGTTGAGCGAGCAGCGTACTAAAGAGCGTCGGCGCACCAAGGTAGTTGGTGTTAGGCTGAGCGAAGAAGAGTGGGACAAATTAGCGGCGCAGGCGAAAAGCAGGCATTTAACCAAGGCCGCTATTCTGCGCAACGGCTGGCTTGAGGAGGAACCCACCACTGTACCCATGCCAGAGGTGCTGGGGCTAGCTGCCGGGCCGGCGCGCGTAATGAATACAGCAGAGCTGGCTTCCTACCAGGGCTTGGTAGCGACTACTATTAAGTTAGACAAGCTAACTGAACTGCTAGAGCCCAATGGTCAGCTGTATACCGAGGTAGTCACCTTGTTTGGAGAGATGCGTCACTTTCTAAAGGAAGTGGTGCCGCCTCGCACGGAAAAAATAGTATAAAACCAAGACAATGATAGGTAACGCAATTATTAGTCGCAGCCCCGGAAACCTGTGTAACTACGCGTTGAACGAAGAGAAAGACGCTAAAGTGCTGGCTTCTCACGGGGTGCGAATCTGGTCGGCTGGGGAGATGGCGGCAGACTTTGACGCGCAGCAGCGGCTACGTCCCGGGCTGAATACCGCTACCCTGCATGTGGCACTGGCCTGGCCAGCGCAAGAGCAATCGCGCATGACCGACGAGTTGATGCGCGAGCTTGCCCTGGCGTATCTGAAGAAAATGGATATCGATGCTGCGAAGACGCAGTGGGCGGTGGTGCGGCATTACGACCAGAACCATCCCCACTGTCACCTGATTGTTAATCGCGTGACTAATGACGGAAAAGTGCTATCAGACTCTAAAAGCTCTGAGCGGAGTGCTGAGGCCTGTCGGGCCTTGGAAAAGGAGTATGGTCTGATTAGCGCGGCTCAAGTCGGGATAGAGAACAAGCTTAAGGAAGCGCAGGAAGGCCTGCTTTTTCCTTACGAAACGGCTAAGGCTTACATCCACGAAGCGGTAAGCCGACACCTACCCGCCGCTACTACTGTCGTGGAATTGACAACGGCGCTGGCGACCGAAGGCATTACGATGCGCGGCACCTACCAAGACAAGAAGCTATTGACAGTGGTATTTGAGCGGGAAGGCGAGTTTGTTAAAGGCAGCGTGCTAGGCAAAGAATTTGGGGGTAAAAGACTGGGCGAAACGCTGGAAGAACAGCAGAAACAAGCACAGCAACAAGCTCAGGGAAAAGAAGCAGCACGTCAGCAACAGGAGAAAAAACAAGTTGAAACGACTCCACAGGATACCCTACGCGAGAAAATTGCACCTGCTTTATCAGCCGAAAAGCTGCCCCAGTTGCCTATCGAAAGTAAGCCAGGGCTATCGGTAACATCAGTAGCGCAACCTGAAAAGCAGACTCCAATAGATTCGGTATCGCTACCCGTGACCCCGGTTACCCCGGTTCCGCTTCGGGAAACCGGCAAAGAAACTGCTAGGGTAGTAGGACAAGCTGTTACCTCAGCGCAACCTGCGCCGTCGGTTCCTGCGACTGACAGCACGCCGACACCGGTAGTTCTACCACCTACTGCGTCGCAGCGTCGCGCGGCAGTTTTCCGCAACGCGGCCGCTGGGGCACCGGATTCGCTGGACGATGCAAAAGATTTAATCCGGCAGATGCTCACCAAAGCGCTGGTTACGACCGAAGTTATGGCCACGAACATAGTAAAGGAGATAGAAAAGCAAGGATTTTACTTCAACCCGGAGTTCACTCGTATTCAGCATCAAGAAAGTAGACTGGCAGTGAGTTTAGCGGAGGTGCAGCCTGGTGGTGCGCAGGCCCACTCTTTTATTGAGCAGGTAGTGGCAGTCGCGCAGGCTAATCAGGTGGTCAGTGCCCAGCAGACGACTATTGAAGTAGTGGAGAAGTTTTTGCAGGCTAAACCCCACTTCATCGGCCGGGAGGAACTGACGGAACAGTTCAGTGAAGTTGGGCTGGCAGCCAGTTGGCCGGGGGAGGTGGCCAGCAAAGGCGGAACGCTGACGTTGACGCATCTGGAACTTGGGTACAGCTTTACCCATCAGGAGTTACCTGTCCATGGAAAGCCGCTGATACCCCAACTTGAAGCGCTTGGGTCAGCGAACTGGCAAAACCCGGAGCGGAAGGCTCAGATTCACTACCGAGATGAAGCCCAGGCAGCAGCTATCAAAGCAGACCTTCAGCAACAGGGGGTGCGCCTGCTGCCAGCTGAGCCAGGAAGTGAGCGGGCCTTCGTGGTCAGCTACCGACTGGACAGCAATAACATTGAGAAGATAGATTCTATCTTTAAGAAAATCAATTGGTCGGCTGGTTCTCGCGTAGTAGAAAGCAGTGCGGCTACGAAACAGCGAGAGGATAAGGCGCTGAACCACTTTATAGATAAAGAGAACGCTGGTAATACCAAGCAGCGCGAACGTTGAGTGGCAGTAAGTAGTCGGAAGTAATGATAGGGCTGCCCAGTGATGAGTCTAGAAATACGCTCACCACTGGGCAGCCCTAATTATGCTAGCAGGCACTATACCGATAACTGTACTTTCCTAATGCCCAGCCGGTGCGTTATCTGCCCGAAGCTTGGCCGCCCGGGCCGCAGCCTCCGCCTTTTTCTGAGCGGTTTCGGCCGCTGCTTTCTGGGCGGCGGCAAGCTTGCTTCTGATTAGCAGCCGGCAATTGTTGTGGCCATCGGAGAGTGTCGCCTGCACCCGCTGGCCCTCCCAGTTCACGGCAGCCTCGCCATAGGCTAGGTTTTTGGGCGACTCGGGGAGCCCTTTGCCAAACAGATACACTGCTTCCTCGGCCAGCAATGGCCGGTCGGTGCCTTGAGCCGAAGCATCGAAAGAAGCAAACTTGTCCTGGTAGAAACGGTAGGTGGTGCGCACGTGCCCGGTGTTCTTGCCAAACCAGCCGAGTTCCTTGCCTTCTTTGGCATCGTAGTACGTGTAGCCATCCAGGTCCTGGTAGCCCTTGGTTTCCAGTTCTGGAAAGCTGCTGCGAGGCTCGCCAAAAGCGTGACCCGGGATGCCGTTGAGCGAATCAGCCCGCGCGCCGTAGTTGTGGGGCCGGGGGCGCGGCCGGGTCTGCAACGGGGACGACTCCGCCGGGCGTGTGGGCCGGCGAAACGCAGGTGGGGGACGGCAGCCAGCGAAGCCGGTAGCAGGGCGAGCAGCAGTAATGTTTTCAACATGAAAAGGGGAGCAGGGAAGCTAAAGAAGGTAGTGGGAAAAGGTCGTAAGTCAAGCAAAGAGGCGGTAGCCGACGTGCTGAACCAACGGCCTCTAGGCTTGCGGCACGGGAACGCTGGCTTCCGGGTATTGGTCCAGCAGCTGGCTTAGCGCCTGGTTGACCAATCGGCTGCGGGTCTGCCGGCACCAGTAGCTGACGCGCTCCAAGCGAGTGACCAGGTCGGGGTGGATGGAATAGGTTTGCTTGGTAGGCGGCACCGCAGCAACCGCAGAGGGAGGAGCCGCGGCCGCCGTTGGCGTCGCCGCCGCAGTAGCCCGGTACCGGGCTTCGAGATACTGCACCAGCGCCGCGAGGCCATCGGTGGAGAGGCTAGCCGGGCCGTCGCCGAATCGGAAGAGCGGCAATTGCAGGTCATCGAAGGCCTGGTGCCACTGCGCCTCCACGACAAAAGGGTAGGCCAATCCCAGAATATGGTGGGCAGTGGCCATCGCCTGAGAGCGTAGGAAAGGCGAGGCCTGAGCAAAGGGCAAGCCAGTTAGGCCTTCAGGGGGAACTACGGACATGAGAGCAGAAGCGGAACGGTGAAAGCAAGTAGTCAGCGGAACTGTCCTACCCCGGCGGACGGCCCGGTGGTGAAAACCCGCCACGATTGCGTAGAGATGGGTGGCGCGAAGCAGCAGGCGACTGCCCCTAACGCATTGTTAGTGAGCGGCTACGCTACCCGCCAGGTGGGAAAAAAGAGTCGGACCTACTTGCACTAAATAGCTGTTGTAAGATGCAGCAAATTAGGCGGCTAAAGCCGTATTATACAAGATAAAATTTAGCAATTTGCAGTAAAATACAGATTTACAGGCCGGTAATTTCGCTTGATTTCCCGAACGGCCATGTACTTTGCTAAAAACCTGCGCTTTTTACGGCGGCGCGCTGAACTATCGCAGTCTGAGTTGGGCGACCAGCTCGCTACTGATTACAACACGATTAGCCGCTACGAGAACGGCAAATCCACGCCCAAGCTCGATGCGCTGACCAAGCTGGCCCAGGTGTTTCAGGTGAGTATTGAAGCGCTCCGGAGCCAGGACCTCACCCAGCAGCTGGCGCCGGCCGCGCCGGAGGGTATGAGTAAGGCCAGCGAGGGTAGCGCGCCCAGAGGCGAAGGGCTACCCCGGCCGGCAAAACACCCGCTGATGGTATCGGTCGAGTTGGATGGGACGGGGGCGGGCCTGGCGCGGGTCGTGGCCCGGCTGACGGCCATCAACGAGGTAGTGGCCGACACAGATTAGTGCGGCCGGATAAGCCGCAGATTGGTCCGTCAGCCCAAGACGGCGCTACTTCAGCAAACGACCCAGTTCCCGACTCAGCGCGGGGCCTTGCAGGTCTTTGGCGATAATACGGCCTTGCGGGTCGAGCAGAAAGGTGGCCGGGATGCCCACAATCTGGTACAAATGACCGGTCGGACTCCGCACGCCTCGTTGGTCAGTTACCTGCATCCAGGGCAGGGCATCCTGCGCCACGGCCTTTTTCCAGGCCGCGGGTTGCTCATCAAAAGAGACGCTGAGCACCGTGAAGTCAGGTACCCGTTCGTAGTGGCGCTGGTAGGCCGCTACTACCGTGGGATTAGCCGCCCGGCAGGGGCCACACCACGAAGCCCAAAAATCCACGAGCACGTAGTGGCCCCGCAGGCTACTCAAGGTCACGGGCTGGCCGTGCAGGTCGGGTAGCGTGAAGTCGGGAGCCAACGCCCCGATAGCCAGGGTGGGCGCGGCAGCGAGTAGCTCGCGCAGCCTGGGCAGGTAGGGCGAGGCAGGCTGCTCCCGGGCAAAGCGCGTGGTAAGCGAGTCAAGCAGGGGCCGGGCGCTGGCGTGCAATCGCAGGTAGTGGAAGGTTAGGTAGGGCGCCAGGGGGGAAGCGGCCTGCGCCCGGAGCATATTTTCCAGGCGGCGCAGGTGCTGGTCTCCGGCAGGAGCTGCGGTGTCACGCAGCCTAAAATACGGTTGAAAGGCTCGCAATAGCGCTACGGCGGGCGAACCGCTGGCTTGCAGGAGGTAGGCGGCGGGTGCCTGCCGGGTATTCCCCCGCACTTCGGTTACCTGCGCGGTCAGCTGCTCCGGCTGGCCTGTTAGGGGTACGACTTGGCCTCTGGGTTGCCGACCCACCCGCAGGTGATATATATCGGGGGCGGGTACCCGGCCGCGCAACTCAAAGTGGCCTGTGGCGTCCGCCCGGACCGAGTCCAAAGCCAGCAAGATGGCCGCGTGCAGCGGGCGTTCGGCCGGAAGCAGGTAGATGGTCTGCCCGGCCAGGCGCATGTCTTGGCCGCTAATCGTATAGTCACCTGCCTGCTGGGCGACAGCGGACACGGCTAGCACGGCGCTGAGCACCGGGGTAAGTAGATAGCTTACTCGCAGCGGTAAGCGCATGATAGCAGCAGAAGAATCATGCAGCAAATATGCCGCATAAAGCAGCGGCTAATTGCTATAAACCCAGTTATTGCGCCTTATTATATGCTAAATACCAAGTATTATTCAGTAGGTCCAAGTCGGCGTTGGGGTAGCTGCACTGGCTGAGTAGCTTCTACCCCTGATTAGTCGGCAAGGGCTTCTCAGACGGTACGAATGGGAGTAATTGCTCATAGTTAGTCGCGTCGACGTAGCTGATTTTAGTGGGGTCGAAGGCGTCCAGCGCCTGCGTTACCCACTGCTCATCAACCGTATCCTGGTACAGGAGCAGGTGCACCGTGGCCGTTTGGTCGGGGTTGAGGCGCAGCAGCCGGCCGATGCGCTGGGCCGCCTTGCGCTCGTTGCCGAAGGCGTGCCAGATGATGCCCACCCGCAGATTCGGGATGCTGATGCCCTCTGAGAGCTGGGCCACGCACGCCAGACGCTGAATTTTCCCCGCATTGAACAGGGCTAGGTTAGCCTGGCTGTGCTTGTTCTTGGAATGGTAGGTGTGGTCGGCTTGCGCTTCGGCCTGCTGCTGGTTGCAGGTAAAAAGCAAGACCTTGTCCGTCTGCTGGTCAGCCAGGTAGCGCATGTAGTGGCCCTTGCCGGGGTAGTTCATCAGGGCCTGCATGCGCAGGATGCGCAGCGTCTCGATAGGCAACTGGTCCTGACCGGCGTTGGCCAGGCGCTTGCTCCAGTAGAAGTAGTTCTCGCGCTCGCTGGTGGTGAACTGGCTACCGGACTTGGTGGTGAGCACGTAGTCGCGCACGGTGCGTAGCGGCAGGCGGTGCACCACGAGGCGGTAGTCGTTGAGCAGACCGGCGAGCACCGCCTCGTCGGTGGTGTAGTCGACCACGATAGGGCAGTAGGTGGCTACCAGTCGGCCTTTCTCGGAATTCGCCTGCGCGGGTGGCGTGCCCGTCAGGCCCAGGATGCTGCGCTTCTTGGCCGCGTGGGCTTTTAGGCCCGGCTCGTGCGAGTCCTTCAGGGCGTGGCACTCGTCGAGATAGAGCTTCTGATATGTGCCGGCCGCCAGGGCTTTGCCCAGCGAGCGGTACGTGGTGAACGCGATATGGTCAAGCAGGTGCGCTAGCCCGAACTTCTGGGCCTCCTGGGGCCAGGAGTCCAGAATGGCCTGGGTGGGGGCGGCTACTAAAAAGGGTTTGCCGACGGTTTGGTCAGGTGGCTGACTAGCGGCGAGCAGGCGGTCCATGTCACGCAGGCCGATGAGGGTTTTGCCCAGGCCCATGGTCAGGGCAATACCAGCCAGGCGCCGGCCCTGGATAGTAGCCAGTACCTGGTCCTGCAAGGCTTGCTTCCGCGCGGTCGCGCGACTGGTGGCTTCGGGCGAGGAAGGCATATAGAAGATAAAAACCTGCTTTAGGTATTGGCGGGGGCGTTTTGCTACCGCGAAGGTAGTAGTCAGTGTTGGCGCTGACGCTCGTTTGGGGGCTGAGTCCGCAGTGAGCAATACTCCACTGCCTCTGGTGCTGGGCAGCTTCCTATACCTCCTATTATTCCCCAACGGGGGCCGGGGCGAGGGCAGCGTCGAGCTCTTCGGTGGTGGGCAGGCTACGCAGCAGTTCCGCGGGCAAAGCGCGGGTGAGCTGCCACTCCGCCACGCCAATGGGCTGGCTCAGGCCCCGCAGGGCGTACTCCGACACCACCCGGTTCTGGCTCTTGCATAGAATCAGGCCGATGGTGGGCTGGTCGGTGGGGTGGCGCAGCAAGTCATCGGCCGCGGCCAGGTAGAAGTTCATCTTGCCACTGTCTTCGGGCCTGAACTCGCCCATCTTCAGGTCAATGATAACGAAGCAGCGCAGGTGCAGGTGGTAAAAGAGCAGGTCGAGGTAGTAGTCCTGCCCCCCACTTCCAGGTGGTACTGGCTGCCGACCAGCGCAAAGCCCTTGCCGAGTTCCAGCAGAAAGGCGCGCACATGCGCCAGCAGGCCGCGCTCCAGGTCCCGCTCCTGCGCCTGGGGCCCGAGCGAAAGAAAGTCAAACGTGTAGGGGTCCTTGAGCACCTGCTGGGCCAGTTCGGATTGCGGGGCCGGCAACGTGCGCGTGAAGTTGCTGATGGCCCGGCCCTGCCGGTGGTAAAGCCCGCTCTCCACCTGCGCGGCCAGCACGTTGCGGCTCCAGCCGTGCTCGATGGTCTGGCGGGTGTACCATTCGCGCTCCGTGGCGTCACGGGTCTTGTCGAGCAGCAGACAATTATGAAACCAGGGCAATTTTGCAGCAAGCTGCTGCGAAATTGCTTCGTCCGGCCAAGCCGCCGCGAACGCCTTCATATAGCGCAGGTTGCGCGGTGAGAAGCCGGTCAGGTCTGGAAAAGAAATACGCAGGTCGGCGGCGAGCTGCACAACTACCTTGGCGCCCCAACCCTGCTGCTGCTGCTGCCGAAGAATACGGTGGCCGATGTGCCAGTATAGCTGCACCAGCTCTGCGTTGACCGCCAGCGCGGCCCGCACCTGCGTTTGCCGGATGCGGGTTTTAAGTTCGGTCAGAAATTGCGGATAGTCGGCGGGGAGAACGGGAGTCACGGTTACAAAGGAAAGGCTGGACAATCGACAAGATAGGTCGGGTGGACCAGGCCCTGGTCCACCACTACCCGAAAGAGGGAACAGGCTGGCGGGGGGATGATTTCGCCCAGTGCTACCCTTAGGGCGTGGGTGCCCGGCCCAGTCGGGCCAGGTACTGCCGGGCAGCCTCGCTGCCAGGCGTTGGGCCGCCCCCGGGCAGGCCCCGCGGGAGGGGAGGGGCACTGGCCAGGTCCCAGCGCCAGGCCTGGACAACCTGCTCGGCCAGCGCACACGGCTGGCCGAGGTAGGTGAGCAGCGCCAGAAGCCGGGGGCCGACGGTAGCTGGAACTAGCTCGGGAAGCACGGCGGTGGCCAGCTCTCTGCTGTGCAGGCAGTCCTGGGCTAAGTCGAGCGTGAGCAGGCTGTGCACGGGTGGGTCAAGTAGCGGTAGCTCGGGGGAGGCGGCCAGGTGCTGCACCAACTGCTGCAACGCCGCCGGGTCGAGCGTAACCGAACCCTCGCCAGCGAATAGCAATAGGGGCTGGAACTCAAACAACGCCCGTAGCCGGGCGGCAATGGAAAGGGTCGGGAAGTGATGGGGCAGACGGCGCCGCAAGTAGGCTAGTAGCTGCTCCCGCTGAGCGACGGACGCCTGAGCGTAGGGCAGCACCTGATTTATACCAGGCTGAAAAATAGTAGGCATAAGAAAACGGCAATGAGATGGCTGCACACAAGGGCACGACGAGGTAGCCCCCTGCGGCAGGCAGTGGGGAAAAAATCGGGAGGTTGCTCGGGCTAGGGGGCCGGTGAGGCACTGGCCTCGTCCGGGGCGGTTGGTTGCTGTGGCCGGGCTAGCCCTTGCTGCCAGTCTTCGCGCGCTCGGGTAGCCTCGGCCCGGAGGGTAAGACGGCGCTGGCGGATAGCTCCCAGCAATAGGTCCACTAATTCGTCCCGCGTTTCGGGTTGCAGCGCGAGCGTCAGGGACTGGGTGACCGCGTGCAGGGTGAGGGTCACAATTCCCTCTAATTCTAGGGCTACCAGGGCGTGGCGCTGCCGTTTGAGTTGCTGGCGGGCGCGGCGCAGCCGCTTGAGGTCACGGCGGTAGCTCATCGGCGCGGGCGGCCAAGCAAGGTGGCGAGCGTCAGCGAGTCGGCCGGCTGGAAGCGCCTGGTGACCAAGCGGTCAAAGGTGCCAGCCCGACGGTCAGCTCTATCGGGAAAGAAGGTGCCGGGCTGCCAGGTTGGGGCCGGCCGGGGCGAGCGGGCGCGGTGGCGGCGGAAGCTCCCGGAACGCAACTGGTGCAACGTGGTACCTGTGGCGAGGTCGCGGCGCTGGCGGGCAGCTTCGGCTTGACGACGGGCGATTTCGGCTAGGACATTCGCGCCCCAACGAGTTAGGCGGGCGATATCGTCGCTTTCGTGGACGAAATGATTGGCCCGCAGCTGTTCCGCTTCGCTGAAAAGGGAGTTGCCGATGAGGGGCAGTAGGACGTGCTGACGTAGCTCGCCTAGAGAGGGTGGGGGTACGCTCACAAGCATACTTATCCCAGTTACATGGTTTGCCATGTATTTTTGGATTAGGGTTGACAAAAGACCCAACCGTAGTGCCTGCTCTTAACAGGTGCTATATCGGAGGCCATCTCTTGCTGGAGATGGCCTCTTTGGCTTACTTACAGGTGGAGCTTCTAACAGAAGCGCTACAAATGTACTACACAAATGCATTACAAAAAAGCCAAATATTATAATTTGTATCGCATTGCATAGCATAAGACTACCTTTGTACTACACAATAGAACCACGAATGAAAGCCAGGCCTGCTAAAGATGCGGCGCTAAACATGCGCTTACCAGCCGATTTGCTTGAAAAAGCAAAAACCCATGCTGAAAGCAAAGGCTTGAGTTTAGCAGCACTAGTCCGAATGCTACTTATTCAAGATATAGAAGCTAAAGCAGCTCGTCAAACATGAGAAAGCCCAACCAATCGGTTGGGCTTTCTCATGTTTACAGAAGTAGTACGTTGATTATGGGGCCCTTATTGGATCAATTAGTTCTGTAAATCAACTAATTACTTAAAAATAATCTTTATAATTAGACAGTTAATACACATGTTGGAGATTTCAACAAGTAGCACTTTATATATTAATCGCGCAAATGCGATTAGCATTGCCACGTCTTATAATCCAACCCCTGTTTAATTTTATTGCTACCTAGTTTGGGTTTTCAAGTACACCTCATCAACCTGATTAGGGGTTCAACCTGTCTACATTTACCCGACCACCTCAGTTAAGTCGGGGCCTTATTGATAGGATGCACTACCAACCGGAAAACTAATGATGGAAAAATGGGCGGATTTAGGTGTCGCTACGGCGGGGGCAGCCGGGGCCTTACTAGGGTTGTTTTTTGTCGCGGTGTCGATTAGCATCGGCAAAATTGTGGCCGTAGCCAACTTGTCTCAGAGCACGTTGCAGCCCATCACCTTGTTGCTGGCGTTAGTCGTCGCACCCATCATGCTCCTGGTGCCCGGACAAAGCACGCAGTGGCTTGGCTCTGAGTTTTTACTAATCGGCGTGCTGACCTGGATAGTTACGACGCGCATCGACGTTACTATTTACCAGGGTATTACTCCTTCTGACAAGCGTTGGGGCTATCTTGCTAATATGGTATTTAGCCAGTTAGCTACGCTGCCGCTAGTTCTGGCCGGCCTCATCACCCTACGCAGTGGCGAAGTCGGTATCTATTGGCTCGTGCCGGGAATCATCCTGTCCTTCGTAAAAGCTGTGCTTAGTTCCTGGGTTTTTCTAGTAGAAATTAACACCTAAGATTGCGCTAAAATGCTCTCCGATTGTTCAGTATACTTACCCCTCACTATAGGCTGCCGGGCTAGCGCGGACTGCGTTCGGGGAGGAACTGGATAGTAGGGACCGGCGACTTAATCCCGGCTGGTTATCTCCGGGCAGCCCGCTGCGCTACAGCAATAGTTTGGCTATATTAAAAGCAGTTTCCAGGCTACCAAGGCCGGACTACCCCAGCCTTGGTAGCCTGGAAACTGCCAAAACAATCGACTTGGCTATCCAGGATAAGGTACGTCTCAGCACGGACGGTGCTTCCGGCGTGGGGCTGACCATTGCCACAGGCTTGGCGGCGAAGGGAGCCAAAGTGGTCACGGCAGCCGCCCGGCAGCAAGTGCGCAGCCGGCCTACTCTACTAGCAAGCGAGTGGTTTGGGTGCCCTCGCCAGCTTGCAGGCGCAGCAGGTAGGTGCCGGCGGCCAGCCCGGTAAGGGGTAGCTGCTGCGCCTGGGGGCCGGCCGGCAGCAGCACGGGCCGCAGCGTACGCACGGTCTGGCCTAGCAGGTTCTGGAGGGTGACGGTGGCCGTTGCGGCGGCTGGCAACTCGTAGCGGACCGTCGCCGTGCCGGCCGCCGGGTTGGGCGTTAGGCTAAGCTGAAGTTGGCTGGCCCCAGTGGCGGGCGTAACCCCCAGCGTTTGGGCTGAGCGGGCGGCCGGGGCCGCGTAGGCCGCGTATTCACTCTGGCGCACCCATACGGCATAGCTCCGCTTCGGGGCCCATATTCGCACGCGGCCGTCAGACTGCACCACGGTGGTTTCAGAGGGGTTAAAGGCGTTGACTAGCGTCAGGCCGGTCCAGCTTTGGTAGCCCGCGGGGGTGCCGTCCACCCAGGCATCTACCGTACCCGACTCGTTGTTGTTGAGCACTACGATGGCCCCGTTGCGGGTGCCGTTGCCCTGGCGGCGGGCCACGTAGATATTAGTCGCGTTGCCGCTGGGGTAGTAGGGGTTGCCGGTTTCGGTGAGTACCGCCAGGCTGCCGCCCAGGTAGGTGCGGCGAGCAAACATGAGCTTGTTGAGGTCGTCGCGGAGGGTGGCCGGGGCGGTGACGGGGCCACTGACACCGTTGTTATCAACCTGCTGAATGCCGTAGTACTGCGGGTAGAACACGCAGGGCCGCCCCTCGTGGGTGAGGATGTAGGCGTAGCCGAGCTGGAAGTCGCGCGTTACCCACTTGTCGCTTTCCTTGCCAGTGTCATGGTTTTCAAGGAAGGTGACGACCGAGGCGCTGGCTACCGCGTCGGTGCTGCTGCGCACCAGCCCGGCGTGGTTGAGCTGGCCGATGTTGAAGCTCTGGCCGCTGTTGCAGAGGCTGGTGAGCGTGGCTTTCAAGGGAAAGTCGAAGGCTTTGGCATCGGTGCCCAGGCTGCTCATCTGGCTGACCCAGGACTTGATGTTGGCTGCGCTTTCCCAGTACTCGCACACCACGAAGCGCTGGGCGCTGCCCGCTTTGGGCAGGGCCTTAATCCAGTTGGCCAGGAACTCGGGCTGGTAGCCGCGCACGTAGTCGAGCCGAAAGCCGTCGAATTTTACCGTGTTCACCAGCCACTGGCCCCAAGTATTGAGCTTGGTTTGCACCGTGCTGCTGTAGGTGTTGAAGTCGTTACCGAACGATTTGACGTTGGGCTGCACGCCGGGCCCATCGTAGGTCAGAAAGTCGCTGGTGGTGGCCGGATGAAAGTCCGAGTAGGTCCAGCTCAGAGTGGTTTCGCCCGCGCCCGTCTTGGTAGGCAGATTTTTGATGCCGGTATTGGTGCGGGCCTGTAACGAGCTGACCACCGAGGCACCATTTTTCGAGACGCTGACCGGGTAGAAGCCGTTGGTGGCTGGCGCATCCTGCCAGGTGCCCGAGCCGTCCTGCTTGGGTACCAGTCGGATGGTAATGTCCTGGGTGCTGGTGAGCGTCACCTTATACTCGTCCACATCGGTGCCCGAGTCACTCCGGCCGCGCATGACGATGCCCGAGCCGGGGTAGGTGTTGCTTTGACCGCTGCCGTTGTTCGGCTCGCTTTCCCAGTAGTACGGGCTGCTCACGGCAGTACCATACGTGATGACCAGTTCGTAGCCCCGGTCCGACGTCGTTGAGGATGGGAGGTTGTAGCCCTTAATCTTAATGTAGTAATCGCCGGCCGTCTGGGCGGGCAGCACCCACTTAATTTCATTTGTGGGGTAGTTCTGGTACTGCGTGCCGTTGATTTTTGACTCGTTGAACACATAGCTCCGCACGGCCGGGTTCTCTTCCGAGTGGTCGTCGCCGCTGTAAACGTGGTTCATCACGATGTCGGCGTACGTCTGAATGCCCTGGCCGCGCAGCGCGGTGAGCATATTGTCCAGCTCGGCGCGGCTGCCGTAACGGGTTTCGGTGGTGCCGCGCTGGTTATAACTGCCCAGGTCGTAGTGGTCCAGGATGCCGTAGCCCACGTCGCTGCTGCCGAAATTGCCCTTGCTGGGCGGCGGCACCCACAGGGCCGTGAAGCCAGCGCTTTTGAAGGCCGGAGCCTTGCCCTTCAGGTTGTCCCACCAGTTGCCGTCGGTGCTGGAGGCCGTGGGCACGTTCCAGTAAAAGGCTTGCAGCATCACATCATTCTGGGCGCGGGCCGGGCGGGGCAGCAGGCCCAACGGCAGCAGGCCGAGCCAGGCCAGGGAGCGAAGTCGGCCGGGCGTGCCGGCCGGGCGCAGCCGGCAGCCAGCAACGGCCACCGCCCACGGGCGGAAAAATATGCTCATAAAAAATGGGTGGGGAAAAGAGGGCAACGCGCCCGGTAAGAGCAATCCAGCTCCGGTCGTCGGGGCCACGGGGGCCGGCCAGGTGAGACAAAGGAAGACCCCCTTTCCCGAGGGGGCCGCACGGTATGAATGTGCGTATTGAAAATATTACTGCTTCTACTTCGTAAAGTACTGATAATATTGAATTTATCAGCAACATTCTTCACCAAAATCTAGACGCTCGTAGGGCATAGATAGCAGCAGGTGGCTGCATGCGTAAGGCTCCAGCAGGTGGTCATCTTCCCTTACTAGCGGAACGCCACCCCCGACCTCCTTTCCAAAGGGCGGGAGACGAGGCGTCAGCTCACAGTGGCCGGCAGCAGGTTCTCCTTCCTTTTGAAAAGAGGCTGGGGGTGGCATTCCGCGAGGGTATTACGCTCCCCGAATGGCCAGCACCCGCGCTTCAAATTCGTCGTTGGGCACCAGTGAGCGATTTTTTACTCGCGTTTTATAGGTATAGATAGTATTGATGGAATAGCCCAGCATCCGGCTGATACGCTCATTGTCGTGGATGCCCAGGCGAATGAGGGCGAAGATGCGCAACTCGGTGGTGAGCAGTTGCTCCTCGGTGGGCTGCACCCGCTCGGCGGGCGGGAAGAAAGAATTGAACTGGGCTACGAAGTTGGGAAATAGCCGCAGAAATACTAAGTCGAAGCCCGAAACCAGTTCGCTGCGGGCCTGCTTGACATCGATGCTGCCCGCGAGTTTATTTAGGCCCGTCACCTGCCGGGTGCTGGCTATCACGTCAAGGCTCTTTTTCACCGCCGCTAGCTTGTCGAGGTACTGGGCATTGTGGTAGAAGCTGTAGCCCACATATTCCTCCTTGATGGCGTTGGCCTCGGCTAGCGTGGCATTGGTGGCGGCCAGGGCGTCGTTGCGGGCTTCGGCCACCTGGGTGGCGGTAGCCAGCCGGGCACTAGTGGCCCGCAGCTGCCGCAACTGCACGTAGCTGAGGCCCGCGAAGGCCGCCACCAGCATCGCCAAGGCGCTGGCCAGCACCGCGTAGATGGTCAGCTTCTGTCGCTGCTGGTCAATGAGGGCCAGCTTCTGCTCCTCAATGGTGGCCGAAATCTGACTGAGCTGCACCTTGCGCTGCCGGGCGTTGTAAAAGGCGGCGTCCTCACGGGCCGCCTTTACAAAAGTGTAGGCATTGCGCACATCGCCCCGCTGGTAGCAGTAGTCAGCTACGGCCGAGAGCGAGGTAGTTTCCTTGGTAGCTGACTGTACGTCGGCAATGGCGGACACCAGCAGCAGCTCCAACGCCTTTTCATCCTGCCCCAGCTGTCGGTAGAGCCGGGCAAGCATGGCGGCCTCGATGGCCAGGTGGTGCAGCGACACGTTGGGCTGGCGGCGCAGGCGCTGGTAGGCCGCTACCCCAGCCGCTAGCTGGTTGGTGCGGCTGGCCAGGTCTTCCTGCAACTCTAGGTGCAGCAGCGAGCCGGCCTGGCTCAGGTGCAGCACCGTATCGGAGTAGGCCCGCGCCCGCGCCTCGTAGCGCGGCCGGTAAAACTGGTCGCGGCTGAACTCGGCCAGGTCGCCGTTGGCCCGCACCTGCATGAGGTAGTATTCCAGCCGCCGGTCGCCCGTCAGGGGGCGGGGGTCGATGGCGGCCAGTGCCTCAGAAGCTTCTTTGAACAACCCTGCCGACAGCAGGATGAACGTCAGCTTGAGGCGGGCGCTGGCCAGACGGTCAGGGTCGTGCAGGCGCGTGGCCAGCCGTTCCAGCCGCTGGCAGTAGGCGAAGGCCGAGTCGTACTGAAACGCCTTGTACTCCTCATAGATGCGTAGCCCCGCCGCAAATTGGGTTGAGTCGCCGGCCCCCGGCGCGTTGAATTCGGCTCGCAGTTGCCGGAGCTGCCGCTCGCGCTGCCCATCGTATTGCGCCCGGTGCGCCAGCGCCTGGTTGATTGCCGTGAGCAGGCTATCAAGGGGGCCAGCTAGCGCTAAGCTAGGCAGCATAAACAAGCAGATTCCTGCAAGTAGAGACAGTTTCATACCTGCAAGTTACCGGCAGTTGCAGCTGGGCGCGAGGTCCTCGCCTAAGTTCTGCAACAACCACGGGTTCTTATTAAATTATCTACGTATAGTAACTACGTATTTTAATATTTACATCCATTTCTTCGCTTTTATCTCCCCTAAAGTACCACGCTAGCATAACGGTCGGACAGTCTAAAACCACCTCTTTTCTCAAGTTTATACGGGAACACTACTTATCCTATGTTCAGAAAGGGCCTCTAATTTGGGCCAATAAAAGGAAAGGA
>CALMOO010000488.1:336-5108 GCA_937871705.1 uncultured Hymenobacter sp. | reverse complement strand
CGAAGCCGGATCGTCGTTGCGCTCGCTCATGGCCTTCAGCGCATTAAAGCCGCCTACCCCCGATTCGGTGATGGCTGCCTCCGAACCGCCGGTCACGATGGCATCGGCAAGGCCCAGGCGAATATTGTTGAAGGCGGCAATCAGCGCGTCGTTCGACGAAGCGCAGGCCGAAGTCGTCACGAAGTTGGGCCCGCGAAAGCCATTCTTAATAGAGATATTGCCCGACGAAGAGTCGGCAATCATGCGCGGAATGAAGAAGGGCGAGTAGCGCGGCGTGCCATCGCCGCGCTCAAACTGAAAGCATTCTTCCTGCAGCGACTTCAGCCCCCCAATGCCCGAGCCCCAGATGACGCCGATACGGTCCTTGTCGACGTTGCCCGTCAGCAAGCCTGCATCAGCGATAGCTTCGTCGGAGGCGATGACAGCGAACTGCGTAAACAAGTCCATTTTACGACCTTCTTTACGGTCGAAGTAAGTGTCAGGATTGTAGTCCTTTACTTCGCAGGCAAAACGGGTTTTAAATTTGGTAGCGTCGAAGCGGGTGATGGGGGCGGCTCCGCTCACACCCTTGCTAAGCCCCTCCCAGTAAGTGGGGGCGGTGCTGCCCAGTGGGGTAATGGCTCCAAGGCCGGTTACGACAACACGTCGGATGGACGACATAGACTAAGCGCCGGTGGGCGGCGTAAGTTGGTTGGTTAGCAGCCAGCTATGGGCGGCTAGCGGTTAGCTTTTCAAGCTGGTGAACGAAGCTAATCGCCTGCTACCCATAGCTGGCCGCTGTAAATAAACAGCAAAACCGGCCGGCGGCGAGCCGGCCGGTACAGGCAACTTGTTTTTCAGCGCCCCAGCGGGGCCGACCCGAAAAAATTATTTTGCGTGCTCTTCGAGGTAGCTAACGGCCTGGCCCACAGTCTGAATGTTTTCAGCCTGGTCATCGGGGATGCTGACGTTAAATTCTTTTTCGAATTCCATGATTAGCTCCACGGTGTCGAGCGAATCGGCACCCAGGTCGTTTGTGAAGCTTGCTTCCGGCGTTACTTCCGAGGCTTCAACACCTAGCTTGTCGATAATGATGGCTTTTACTTTTTCGGCGATTTCAGACATTGCAGTCGTGGGTTAAGAGGAAACTTGCCTGCAAAGTAACGTTACTTTTTTTATCCACCCCGCGAAACGGCCCCGACTAGGGCGTACAAGATTTTGGCCTCTTGGTTTTGGCTGGCTACTGTCGGGCCGCCAAAGGCTGTAGCTTTGCAGCTTGCCGCTACCCGCTGCTGCTCATGAAAACCCTCACCCTGGACGCCGAGTACGACTTCGATTTCGCGCTCTTTGGCCTTGTTTCCAGCACCCGCGACTACACCCTGGCCTGGGGCCTCAGCCGGGGCCTGCGCCTCCGCTTTGTGCGGCAACCCGACTTCGTGCTGCACCTGGTGCAGCAGGGGCCGCTGGCCTTTAGCTATTACTTGTACACCAAAGAGGCGCTTACCTTGCGGCTGTTTCGCAACCGGGCGGCCTTGCCCTCGACCTTACCCAAGCCCTTTCTGGCTCCTGATATCAAAGAATACGATTACTTGCTGCAAGTGCTGGGCGGAACCGACGAGCTGGCCGGAGTTGAGCTGCTCGACCGCCTCACGGCGCTGCCAGCCGTGCAATATGCCAGCGAGTTCGACCCAAATGAGTTGAAATACAAAGAAAACTTAATTTTTTAACGCCTACCCCCTGCATGGAAACCATTCCCTCTTCTTTCAATAAAACCAAGATTGTGGCCACAGTTGGCCCGGCTTCTAATACCTACGAGCGGCTGAGCGTCCTCATCCGCGAAGGAGTCGATGTGTTTCGTCTCAACTTCTCGCACGGTGCGTACGAAGAGCATCTGTCGGTTATTAACACCGTGCGCCAGCTCAACAAGGACCTGCGCACCAACGTGGGCTTGCTGCAAGACTTGCAGGGGCCAAAGATTCGCTTGGGCGAAGTAGAAGGCGGGGGCGTTGAGATTAAAGCGGGCGATAAAATCAAGCTGGTTTGCGGGGAGAAAGAAGTTAGTACTGCTACCCGCCTCAGCACGATTTACCTGGGTTTGGCGCGCGACGTGAAGCCCGGCGACCAGATTCTTATCGACGATGGCAAGATTGAGCTGAAGGTGCTAGCCACCGACCGCGACCACGAGGTGGACGTAGAAGTTATCTACGGTGGCCTTGTGAAGCCCCGCAAGGGCATCAACCTGCCCGATTCCGAGGTGTCGGCTCCGAGCATGACTGAGAAGGACATCGAGGACTTAAAATTCGGCCTGGAACACGATGTGGACTGGGTGGCGCTGAGCTTTGCCCGCAAGGCTGATGATATTCGCTTCATCAAAAACCTGATTGCGGAGGCGGGCAAGACTACTCGGGTAGTAGCTAAAATTGAAACGCCAGACGGCCTTCGCAACATCGACGAGATTATTGCCCTCACCGATGCCGTGATGGTAGCGCGCGGCGACCTTGGCGTAGAAGTGAAGATGGAGGAGGTGCCGATGGCCCAGAAGATGATTATCGAGAAGTGCAACCGCGCGGGCAAGCCCGTTATCGTGGCTACCCAGATGATGGAGAGCATGATTACGGCCCCGCGCCCTACCCGTGCCGAAACCAGCGACGTGGCCAACGCCGTCCTCGACGGTGCCGATGCCGTGATGCTCTCGGCCGAAACTGCCGTGGGCGCATATCCAGCCGAGGTTATCCGCTCGATGGTGGCCACTATTCTGAGCGTAGAAACCCGCAGCCCCAAGCTATTCAGTAAGTGGTGGCCCGTAGATGCGGCTGCTACCACGTTTGTCGAAGACAGCATTTTGTCTGCCTCCTGCCACTTGGCTAAGAATACGGCAGCCCGCGTTATTACCGGCCTCACCGGCAAGGGCTACACAGCGTTCCAGCTGGCCAAGTATCGCCCAAAAGCCGACATCTTTATCTTTACCGACAACCGGCCGTTGCTCACGGTCCTGAGTTTGGTGTGGGGCGTGCGCTGCTTCTATTATGACCGCGCCAGCAGCACCGACAGCACAATAGCCGATATCAAAAATATCCTTATGACCACTGGCCACCTCAAGGAAGGCAATGTATTCATCACGACGGGCTCCATGCCCATCACTGAGCGTGGACGCGCTAACATGGTGAAAGTGAGCGTCGCCTAAAAGCCACGGATTACCAAAAATTCATAAAAAGGCAGCCTCAACGGGCTGCCTTTTTATTATATTATCTACTTATTCCTGACTGGTATAGGCGAAGGAGGCTTAATACCGCATCCCTAGCATTTAGAAGGGGGGTAGGGCAGATGCCACCAGCTATGTTCAATGCAAAAAGCCTCGCTAGTAGTAGCGGGGCTTTTTGGTAAGGAGCGCGGGACCGAACGATGGGGCGGCAGAGTTCGGCCCCGCTAAACTCGTCTCGCGCTAGAGCGCGTTAACGAGCTTTGTCAGCTTGCTTTTGTTATTAGCAGCTTTGTTCTTGTGGATGATGTTCTTCTTTGCCAGACGGTCCAGCATCGACGTAACTTTTTTCAGCAACTCCTGAGCGGCTGATTTATCAGCAGTGCCACGGAGCTTCTTGATGGCGGTGCGGGTAGATTTGAACTGGTAGCGGTTCAATACGCGCTTCGCTTCGTTGCTCCGGATGCGCTTGATAGCCGACTTGTGGTTTGCCATGACAAAAGAGAATGCAGTATACTATTTGGTAACAGCCAGGCGGCTGAGGTTTTCACGTTTGGGAGGGCAAAGGTAAGAAAAACAATTAACTTATCCAAGGTCTTCGCCTAATTGTGGCGTAAGAGTTGCGCAAATAGATAAGACGCTCGCCACTCGCCTCAAAGCTAGTCGGACTGCAAATTGCTTCGAGCTTTATGCGGGCCGCTAACTTTGCCAGTATTATGCCGCTACTGTCTTCTTCTGCGCATCGCCCAGCAGCTTTCTTGTTTAACGGCCACCTGCAAACAATCATTCCCAGCACGCTGCGGCGAGTGCCGGAAGTGCACTACCGCCGCGAGCGGCTAGAGCTACCCGACGGCGACTACGTGGACCTCGACTGGTCGCTGGCCGCGTCCCAAACTGCAGGGCGACTAGGTATTATCTCGCACGGGCTGGAAGGTGATAGTAACCGGCCCTACGTTCGCGGCATGGCAAGGGCCCTCAACCAAGCGGGCTTCGATGCGCTGGCCTGGAACTACCGCGGCTGCGGCGGCGAAACCAACCGCCTGCTGCGCTCCTATCACTTAGGTGACACCGGCGACTTGGCCGCTGTTATTCAGCACGCTATTGCTAATAAAGGCTACCAACAGGTGTATCTGACCGGCTTTTCGGCTGGTGGCAATGTAACCCTGAAGTACTTGGGGGAAGATGCTGCCTCGGTGCCGCCACAAGTATGCCGGGCAGCCGTATTCTCGGTGCCAACCGACCTCAAAGCCAGTTCGCTACAAATAAGTCGCTGGCAAAACAAAGTGTATCTGCGGCGCTTTCTGGCTTCGCTGCGCACTAAAATGCGGGAGAAAGCGGCGCATTTGCCAGGCCAGCTCGACGTGACAGAGCTGGAGAGCTTGCGCGATTTCCCACAATTCGATGAGCGCTACACGGCACCATTGCATGGTTTTGCCTCGGCTGATGACTATTACGAGTACGCCGCCTCGGGTCATTATCTGAGCGGCATCCGGGTGCCAGCCTTGCTGGTGAATGCACTGAACGACCCATTCCTGCCACCATCTTGCTACCCCCGCGCCGCGGCGGCAGCCAGCAAATACCTTTACTTGGAAAC
>CALMOO010000488.1:0-326 GCA_937871705.1 uncultured Hymenobacter sp. | reverse complement strand
GCGGACACGTAGGCTTTGCCGAAGGCTCACCCAGTGGCGAATATTATTCAGAGCGCCGGGCCGTTGATTTTTTTACGCGAGAGATACCGGGATAAATAAGAAAATGGTGAGTTTGATGCGCTGTCCACACAAGCGGGGCATCAAACTCACCATTTTCTTAGTCCTTGGTTCATTGCCTAGCCTGCGGGCGGCGAAGTTGCTTCTACTGACGAGAAGCTTTCCAAAATTTTGTAAGTGTGGGAAGCACCTTGAGGCACGAGGTACGACACCCCAGGTTCCAATAGGGTCACGTGGCCCTCAATGTGCAGTTCGGCGCGGCCTTTGAG
>CALMOO010000487.1 GCA_937871705.1 uncultured Hymenobacter sp. | reverse complement strand
GCCAAACGTTGGTGAGCAACGCCTTCGCGGCCATCAACTTTGCCAAGTACTTTACGCTGCGCTCCAGCGTGGGCATCAGCTACGGCACGGCCAAGTTTTACAACTACCAAAAGGCCGATTCGCTCACCAGCGTGCAGGTGTACCGCGGTAATACGCTTGTGAAAGGCACCAGCCAAAACAGCCAGGTGCAGTGGGAAAACACGTTGACCTACGACCGCTCGTTTGGCGCCGACCACCACCTCACGGCGCTGCTCGGCACTACGGCGCTGCGCTACCGCAGCGAGCAGCAAGTAGGCTCCATCAACGGCGTGCAGGCAAGCGGGAGCGACAGCTACTACTTCAATCTGGGCACGGTGGGCACGGCCAGCCTGGCCAATAACCCCGGCGACTTATTCACGATTTTCTCGCTGTTTGCGCGCGTCAACTACGCTTATAAGGAGCGCTACCTGCTCACGGCTAGCTTCCGGCGCGACGGCAGCAGCAAGTATATTCAAGCCAATCGGTTCGGCAATTTCCCGTCGGTGGGTTTGGGTTGGGTGGTGTCGGAAGAGCCGTTCTTGAAAGGTAGCTCATTCTTTGACTTCCTGAAAGTGCGGGGCAGCTTCGGGCTGTTAGGTAACAACAACATTCCTAATAACATATCGACGTCGCGAGTTACGTTCTACCCCACCTATACCGGCTTTTTTGGCAACCCTAGCACACCCACTACGGGCGCCAACATCGACACCCAGGTGCCACCCAATGCTCTGCGCTGGGAGCGGGCGCAGGAGTTTGATGGAGGCCTGGAAATGCGCTTTTTCGCCAATCGCCTCGCGGCCGAGCTTGACTATTACAACCGCCGCACCATCAACGCCGTGTTTCCGGTGCCGGTGCTCTCGTCGCCGGGCTACGCTAACAGCGTGGGCTACCTCGACAACAACGCTACCTTCCAAAACCAGGGGGTAGAGGCCGCCCTGCGCTGGACGTCGGCTGGCACCGGCGACTTTAGCTACAGCCTCGGCTTCACGGGCGCCTACAACCAGAACAAGGTACTGAGCACCCTGAGCGGGGCACCGCTATTTGCCGGCAACCTGCCGCTCGGCGACTACCGCACTACCATCTCGCGGGTGGGCGCGCCGCTCGGAGCCTTCTTCGGCTACCAGAATACGGGCGTGTTCCAAACTGCGCAGGAAGTGGCGGAATCGCCCCAGGCGCTCACGGCCAAGCCCGGCGACCTCAAGTACGCCGATACCAACGGCGACGGCATCCTGGATGCTCGCGACTACGTGGTGCTCGGCAACCCAAACCCGCGCTTCACCTACGGGCTGAATATGAACTTTCGGTACAAGCTAATTGACTTGCAAGTTGATATTCAGGGGGTAGGGAGCGTGGAAATCTTCAACGCTCAGCGCTTGGTGCGCGTCGGCAACGAGAACTACACCGAAGACTTCTACAAAAACCACTGGACCGGGCCGGGCACTTCCAACACCACGCCTTCGGCCGACCTCTCGGGCCGCAACCTCGACCCTAGCTCGTACTATGTGGAGAAAGGCGACTACATCCGCCTGCGCAACGTGCAGCTGGGCTTCAACTTCCCCAAGTCGGTGACGTCGCCGCTGCGCATGCAAACGCTGCGCCTCTACGCCAACGCCCAGAATCCGCTGACGCTTACTAAGTACAAGGGCTTCACGCCCGAAGTCGGCGGCACGCCCACTTTCGCCGGTATCGACCTAAACGTGTACCCGCTCACTGCCATCTACAATCTGGGCATCAACATTGGTTTTTAAGCGCTTAGCTCCTTATTGAATATGAAAAATACTACGAATAATAAGTTAGGACGGCGCGCCTGGGTGCCGGTGCTAGCTGCCCTTGGGCTGGCGCTGGGCACTACCTCGTCGTGCAGCAAGTTTCTGGAGGTGGCGCCGCAGGGGCAGCCTTTGGCCACGCAGTTCTTCCAAAACCAGACCGATGCCAGCTATGCCGTGGCTTCGTGCTACGCCAAGCTGCGCGAGTACAACCTAGTGGCATTCAACTGGTTTTCGGTCGCCGTTTTTCCCTCCGATGATGTGGATAAGGGCAGCGTGCCCGGCGATGGCGACTACCTCAACGACTACGTGAACTTCCGCTTTACGGCCACCGCGGGCGGGCCCGAGGGGCACTGGTTGGGCCAATACCAGCAGATTAACCTCTGCAACCAGGTCATTTACAATGTGCCTAACATCAACATGGACGCCAACCTGCGCGCCCGCTACGTGGCCGAAACGCAGTTTCTGCGGGCACTCGCGTACTTCAACCTGGTGCGCGCCTTCGGGGGCGTGCCGCTGCAAACCAAGCCCGCCGAAACCCCCGACGAGCTGAACTTGCCCCGTTCAACGCGTGAGGAAGTGTACACCTTCATTATCAGCGACCTGACTGCGGCGGCGGGCGTCCTACCCCCCTCATACGGCACCAACGACCTCGGCCGCGTGACCAAGGGCGCGGCCCTCACGCTACTGGCCAAGGTGCAGCTGTACCAGAAGAACTACGCTGCTTCGCTGGCCGCCTCCGACCAGGTCCTGACCCTGGGCTACTCGCTGGTGCCTGACTTCTACAAGATGTTCCGTATTGAGGGCGAAAACGGACCGGAGTCCATTTTTGAGGTGCAATGCACTACCCTGCCCGGCAACTGCGACGCCTCCAACTCCTACTGGGCCCTGAGCCAGTCGGCGCGCCCGCAGTTTGGCTGGGGCTTCTGCACGCCCACGGCGGACCTGGCTAACGCCTTCGAAGCCGGCGACTTGCGCAAGCAGGGCACCATCTTATTTCGAGGCACTACCACGCCCGACGGCGACTCCATCAGCCTGCAAAACTCGAATGAGCGCTACAACATGAAGGCGTACGTGCCCAACTCGGTGACGAAAGTCTGCCTCTACGGCGCCGACCAAAACATCCGTATCCTGCGCTACGCTGAGGCGCTGCTGCTCAATGCCGAAGCCGCCAACGAGCTGGGCCAAACCGCCAAAGCCCTCGCTAGCGTAAACAAAGTGCGTGCGCGGGCCGGGCTGGCAGCGCTCGCCGGCCTTTCGCAAGATGCCCTACGCCAAGCCATCTGGCAGGAGCGCCGCGTCGAGTTGGCCCTCGAATACGGCGACCGGTTCTTCGACCTCGTGCGGCAGGGTAGGGCCGCCACCGTGCTGAAAAGCCGCGGCTTCGTGGCCGGTAAAAACGAAGTGTTTCCCGTGCCGCTGAGTCAGATTCAGCTTAGCGGCGGCAAGCTGACGCAGAACCCAGGGTACTAGCGCGGGCCGACCTGCCTGGCTCACCTTAGCCCCTACCCCCTTTGCCGCAGAAGAGGGGGGTAGGGGCTGAAGTTTCGCGAAGGAAGATTAAAGTAGCTTAGCCGCTAAATGCCAGAGTCTTAATTCGTTTTCTTTTTCTTTTTAGAAGGAGGGGTAGGGGCCGTGGCCGCCGGAGCGCTGGCCTCCGCTGGGCTGCCCGCTTTCTTATTCAGATACGGACTCTGAAAATTCAGCTTTTTCAGCCCACGCTGCACCTCGGGGCTGGCCATAAATAAATGCCATAGCAAGCCCGAACGCTGGTTTTCTATCATGGCAATAATGGGCCCCTCGTCGATGGCCAGGTACGACTTGGCGTACCAGTCGTGCTGCTCGCTAAAGCCGTCTACGAAGCCGTACTCGCCCCAGATTTTATCGCCCAAGTCGTAGTAGAAGTGCTTGAGTGCTGTCATCGACTGCTCCGGCGTGTAGGGCATGGCCGAGAGCGCCGCGGTGGGCGAAATCACCCCCACGTCCTCGCTCGGCGAGTGCGCCACGTAGCCCTTGTAGCTATCCGACGCCGTGAGGCCCCAGCAGTTGGGGCCGTAGCCTTTGTAGTGCAGAGCGTTAGCCACGCAGTACGCGTAGTTTATCTGCGTATGACGCTGGTTTTGAACCCAATAATCGGCGTACCGGTCTTTGAGCCCGTGCGGGTCGAGGCCCATAAACGAGTAGTGCGTGAAAAACAGCGGACCACCAAACTGCGGTCCTAGCGGCAGGGTAATATCGTAGGCTTTGCGGCCATTCTTGAACTCGGGGCCACTGGCCCAGCCCTTCTCATACGCCGCCTTGTCGATGCCGTAGCGCTCCGAGCCCGCGGCTAGCACGTAGGTAATGAGGGCCTCGTTCCAGCCGTGCAGCTGGTGGTTCAGGCTCCAGTCGTTGTTGGGGCTCCAGTGCCAGTAGAGCACGTTTTGGCCGCCCTGCGTAAACCAGCTCCACTCCACACCGTCCCAGAGCGTCTGGATTTTACTGCGCACGTTGCTTTCGTCGGGCGTGTCTCGCGTAAAATACTGCCGGGCGCAAAGCAGGCCTTCAAACAGGAAAGACGTCTCCACAATGTCGGCGCCGTCGTCTTTGAGCCCAAAGCGGATGGTGTGGCCCGTCTCGCCATTGAGCCAGTGCGGAAAAGCTCCGTGGTACATGTCGGCCTTCCACAAGAAGTTGACAATCTTATTCATGCGCGCCGCGGCCTGCTCGCGGGTTATCCACTTGCGCTCGGCCGCCACGATGATGGCCATGACGCCGAAACCCGTGCCACCGGTAGTTACTACCTCGTTGCCGTAGTCGTAGGC
>CALMOO010000486.1 GCA_937871705.1 uncultured Hymenobacter sp. | reverse complement strand
GCCCAGGCCGTAGCTGTGGTTGGGCGTATTATTCATCTGGTGCAGGCTCACCACTACCACGTTGGCATCGCCGAGCCGCGCCTGAATGCGGCTGAATGTCGAGTCTGGCGCGAAGCGGTCGGGCACCGCATACACCGGGCCCGGCTGGTATTTATTGAATATCGTAGCGTAGGGACCCTCCGGCGCAGTGCCGATAGTAATGGCCGCAATTCGCAGGGTATCAAGGCGCTGGAAGGGGAGGAGCTTATCGTCGTTTTTAACGACTGTCACGGCATGCTCAAAAATGCTTTGAGCCAACACGCGGCTTTCGGGCTGGTTCAGGCTGTCGCGCAACTGCCTCACGTCCACCGGATGGTAGTGATTGAGCCCGGCCCAGTACTTGGCCCGCAAAATCTTTTTCACCCGCGCATCGAGGTCGGCCTGGTTGAGGTGGCCCACCGCTACTGCTTCCTTAATGCGCGTGAGGGCAACCGGCACGTCTTCCGAAAACAGCAGTACGTCGTTGCCGGCCGCTAGTGCCAGCGCATCCAGCTCACCGTCCTTGTAGAGCCGGCTCACGCTGCGCATATTCAGCGCATCGGTGAAAATTAAGCCTTTAAAGCCCATCTTCTCTTGCAGCAAACCCGTTACCAGCGCTTTTGAGAGGGTAGTAGTTTTGGCGTTAGTCGTGTCGAAAAGCGGGATGTAGAGGTGGGCCACCATCACGCCGAGCGCGCCGGCTTCAAACGCCTTCTGGAAGGGAACCAAGTCCACTTTCTCCAGCCGGGCCAAGTCGGTGTTGATGACGGGCAGGGCCTTGTGCGAATCGGTATCGGTGTCGCCGTGGCCCGGAAAATGCTTGGCTACGGCAATTACTTTCTGGTCTTGCAAACCCTTGACATACTGCACTCCGAGCGCTGCTACCCGGTTCTGGTCTTCGCCAAACGAGCGGTTGCCAATCACCGGGTTGCCGGGATTGGAGTTGACATCCACGACCGGCGCGAAGTTGATGTGCACGCCCAGCGCCCGCAGCTTGCGGGCCAGGTCGCGGCCCATCTGGTACACCAGGTGGTCGTCGTCCATGGCGCCCAGGGTCATCTCCTTGGCATAGTGCATGGTCGAGTCGAGGCGCATATCGAGGCCCCACTCGGCGTCGGTAGCGATGAGCAGCGGCACCTTGGCCGCGGCCTGGAAGCGGTTAGTAAGCAAAACTTGACGCCTGGGGCCGCCTTGCAAAAACATTACCCCGCCAATGCCTTGGTTACGCACAAGCCGCTCGATGTGGTCGGCGTGGGCTTTTTCGCGGTTCGAGTAGGCCGCCACCATGAAAAATTGGCCGAGGCGCTGGTCAGGGGTAAGCGAGTTGAACACGCTATCGACCCATTGCTGCTCGGCAGGGCTAGCAAGTAGTGGGTCGGGCAAAACCGGGCTGGGTTTTGAAAAACCCAACAGTAACCCGGTGATGCATAGCAACAATCCCAGAGAAAGAAGCCGGAAGTTGACGCGCATTAGCCCAGGTTGGGAGTATATAAAGATAGAAAGGACGGCCCAGCAGGCCTACTTTTGCCGGCAGCAGCAGGGCCGGAACCCCCGGCCCGCCGAAGCGGTTCCCTACTGAGCAAAGCCCATGAGGAAAGGTTGCGAAGCTGCTGGTGAGCTAACAGCTGACTACCCAAATTGGTCGCAAAGGTAGGGAAGGAATGATTTTTTGATGTGGCGATATGAAAATGTGCTGCTGGCGGGCCCTGTCAGGCAGGTATCGCACCAAGCCATAAGCTGAAGCCATCACGGCGAAACTGCCTGTCTATCCTTATTCAGCACCTTATATACAACCAGCTCATTTCATACTAATCTGATGCCTGATATTATTCAACTACTGCCCGAATACCTGGCCAACCAGATTGCGGCGGGCGAGGTGGTGCAGCGCCCTGCCTCGGCGGTAAAGGAATTGCTGGAGAATGCGGTAGATGCTGGTGCTACGAATATCCAATTAATTGTGAAAGAGGCGGGTAAGCAATTGGTGCGGGTAGTCGACAACGGCGCTGGCATGTCGCCTACCGACGCCCGCATGAGCCTGGAACGCCACGCTACCAGCAAGATTCGCACCACCGAAGACCTGTTTCGCATCCGCACGCTGGGCTTTCGGGGCGAGGCGCTGGCCAGTATCGCGGCCGTGGCTCAGGTCGAGATTCGCACCAAGCAGCGGGGGCAGGAAACCGGCACGCTGCTGCTTGTGGAGGGCTCGCAGGTGACCAGCCAGGCGCCCGCCGCCGTGCCCGACGGCACCAGTATTTCGGTAAAAAACTTGTTTTTCAACGTGCCAGCCCGGCGCAACTTTCTGAAAAGCAACGCCGTAGAGATGCGCCACATCTTGGATGAGTTTCAGCACGTGGCGCTGTCCAATCCGCAGATTGCGTTTTCACTTTACCAGAATGACCTCGAAGTATTTGGCTTGCCCGCTGGCAAGCTGAGCCAGCGCATTGTGGCGCTTTTGGGTAATAACTATAAAGAGCAGCTGGCTGGTTGCGAAGAGGTTACGCCTTTCATCACGGTGAAAGGCTACATCGGCAAGCCGGAATCGGCGAAGAAAAGCCGGGGCGACCAGTTCTTCTTCGTCAACAACCGCTTTATCCGCTCGGCCTACCTCAACCACGCCGTCCTGGCGGCCTACGAAGGCCTGCTGCCTAAAGACACGCACCCGTTTTACGTGCTGTTTCTGGAGCT
>CALMOO010000485.1 GCA_937871705.1 uncultured Hymenobacter sp. | reverse complement strand
GTGCTGGCGCGCTACCCCCATATCGAACACTTGCATACCTCGCTACGGGGTGGCAAGTCGGCGGCCGAAAACCGGGCAATGCAGTTCGTTAAAACGCCTTACGTGGTATTTACCGATGCTAATACGGCCCTGAACCCGGCAGCCGTGCGCGAGTTGGTGAAGCATTACCAAGACCCCACGGTGGGCGCCGTATCGGGCGAGAAAAAAATTGCTACCCCCGACTCAGCGCCCGGTGCTGGCGAAGGCTTGTACTGGAAATATGAGTCGTTTTTGAAGCGCTGCGACTCGCGTATCTATAGCTTGATGGGAGCAGCCGGCGAGTTGGTTTCCTTCCGCACCGACTTGTTTGCCCCACTCGAAGCCGATACGATACTCGATGACTTTGTGCAGTCGCTGCGCATCGTAGACAAGGGCTACCGCGTGGTGTACGAGCCGCTGGCCTATGCTTCGGAAGATGCCTCGGCCTCACTCACCGACGAACTAGAGCGTAAAATCCGCATCTGCGCAGGTGGCTGGCAAAGCATGAGCCGGCTTACAGCACTGCTCAATCCTTTTCGGCAGCCAGTCGTGACGTTCCTGTACGTGTCGCACCGGGTGCTGCGCTGGAGCCTTACGCCAATGGCGCTGGCCTTGCTGCTACCCCTAAGCTTGCTATTAGCTAGTACCTTAGGTGGCATTTACTGGCTGCTATTGGCTGGGCAAGCTGTGTTCTACCTGGCGGCTTGGCGCGGCTGGCGCGCTGGCGGGGCGGGCCAGGCTCACCCACTGTTAGTGGTGCCGTTATTTTTTACAATGATGAACATAGCTGTCTTTCTGGGTTTCAGGCGCTACGTGCGCAAGGCCCAGCCGGCCGCCTGGGCCAAGGCCAGCCGCCCAGCGGCACCCGCAACTCAAACTTTGTCAATACCCGACGCAGCTTAGCTTAACGTAAGCTTACCTCCTACTCTATCTCTATCCAACTTTCTGTTCAATCCTAGTTTAGCCTACCCCCTCCTATGAGAATCGCGCACCTGATTATGGCGCATAAGAATCCCGCTCAGATTGAGCGGCTCATCAGGGCCATGGCGCACGAAGGCTTCGACTTTTATATTCATCTGGATACCAAGATGAATATGCGCGACTACGAGCACTTGGCCCGCTTGCCGCGCGTGCAGTTTACGCGCCGGCGCTTTACTGTACGCTGGGCTTCCTACCGCTTTACAGGAGCCATTTTGGAATGCACCCGCGACATTCTGGCCAGCGGTATTGCCTACGATTTCATTAATCTGCTTAGCGGCCAAGACTACCCCATCAAGCCAGCGGCAACCATCTACGAGTTTTTTGCCCGGCACCGGGGCTACTCCTTCCTGTCGTACGAGCCTGAAGACTCGTCGTGGTGGAAGCACGCCAAGAGTCGTATTCAGCAGTACCATACCACCTACTTCCAGTTTCGAGGGCAGTACTTGCTGCAGAGACTAGTCAATTGGGTGTTGCCCCAGCGTCAGTTTCCGCTGCCCTACGACCTATACGGCAGTTCCGACGGCTCGTGGTGGACCATGACGGCCGACTGTGCTACCTACCTGGTGCGCTTTATGGATGAGC
>CALMOO010000484.1:7106-9001 GCA_937871705.1 uncultured Hymenobacter sp. | reverse complement strand
GCCCGGAAATGCGCCACCAGCGCATCGGCAATGACTTGCGAGCCGCCTATAGGCAGTGGCCAGCCGCCGCGATGGGCCGCAATCAGCAGCACCAGCCCGATAGCAGAAGTAGCCAGGTTGCTCAGCGGCTGAATGGCGTGGGCCGCTACCCCCGCAAACAAGCCCCGCGCGTGCTCGCCCTCGAAGCGGCGCGTAAGTACCGTAGCGGGCAGCAGGGCTGGCAAGCCAAAGCGGGCCATCTTCAGCGGGTGCTTCGGAATATGCAGCGGCGCCAGCACATCGTTGGCCAGGCTGGGCCAGTCGGCCGCTAGCGGGGCTAGCAGGCGCTGATAAGCCGTGGCATCGGGGCCCAGGCCACGGGCCGTGTCGGCCAGCGACTGAACCACCGTGGCCGCCGTGCCATCATCGAAAGGGTGAGCCAGCGCCACTTCCGGCGTGCTGTAGTGAAGGCCATACTGAGCCAGCGGCAGGGTTTGGAAGTAGGGCGAGGCCGCCGCTAATGGGTGAATAGCCGAGCAGATATCGTGGCGGAAGCCCGGCAGCGTTAGCTCGGCCGTGCGCAGGCCGCCGCCGAGTTCCGGCTTGCCTTCGAGCAGCAGCACCGACAAGCCCGCCTGCTGCATCGCGATGGCCGCAGCCAGCCCGTTGGGGCCCGAGCCGACTACAACGGCATCATACGAAGAATTACTCATGCAAAAAGGAGGTCGCGAGGCTACCCTATATGGGAGAGCCAATAATTAACAGCTTGGCTGCGCTAAGGATAAATTTTGGGGTACTGCTCAGGCATTCTGGCGCCTAAATACAGAATACAGCCCTGGCAAGGCAATAAGACAAAGTGTCAACACTGTTTCTAAGCTAAATACCAAAGCGAAGCGAAAAATAATTTTTTCAATCCAACAAAAAAATACAAAATAATTTGCACTATTGCAATCTAGTGCCTTAGATTTGCGCAGGATTCAGCCACCAATGTTATTGTATTTTATACGCGTGATGATTACTCTTATGAGGCTGTGGGGGCCTTACTCAGGGACAATGCCGGGAAATTCCCGTCCTTGTTTAAGTTAGTTAGTTTTTCCATCTCAGTACACTTATCCAATTTAAAAACAAATAAGCTGCCGGGACGTGCAGCAGAATAAGCTAACAATTTAAGTTAACTACCAAGGCTGAATTAGAAGGCCACCAGCTATGCTGGTGGCCTTTTTTGTTTTTACGTACGCTTAGCTCCTTTGACCAAGTGCGCAGGCAAACTGGTGGGGTGGCAAGCAGCAGATTAGCTTCTTTCGGCTGAACTGGTTTTGCTGGCACTGCCGAAGGTAGAAGTCAACAGCCGCGACGCGTACGATTGATGAAAGAACAACTATAAAGTTTCAAATAAAAGGCGCTTGTTATATAGTGTTTTGCTAGCAAATCCATTGTTTATGCAGTAATTGCTACTGGTTTCGTATCAGTTATTTGGTAGGCCCATTGCTATGACAAGTTACTTAAAGCTTGAGCTTTAACGCCGCACGCATAAGCCACAGGCAGTATGCTAAGCCGGGGCGGCGGCAGGGGTAGAGGACTACCTCTGTCGCGCCAACCGGCGCTTGCTTAGCCCCTGTTTTGGCAGCCTTGGCCAGCCGAGCTTAGTGCCTCTTGCCGTGTTGCTGCAACTGCTTTCCTGCTGCTATCTCTGCTCTCCCTTCTGCTAGCTCTTTTCTACTTCTGCTCATTATTATTTATGAACCTACAACTACTTCAGCAAACTCCGAACGTTGCTATTTACTACGACTCGGCCAACGATTGGCTGTTTGTAGACTGGCATGGCGAGCTAACGCTGCCTTTGGTGCAAGCCAATTGCCTGATGCTGGCCGAGTGCTTTTTAAGCCGCTCCTACGCCCGCATTCTCAATAGCAACC
>CALMOO010000484.1:3992-7096 GCA_937871705.1 uncultured Hymenobacter sp. | reverse complement strand
GGGCCTGGCGGGCATTCAGTACGTGGCATGGGTATACACGCCCAATCAGCTGCTCAAGCCCTTGGTAGAGTGGGTAGTGACTCGGGTGAAGAGCCCCAGGGTCGAGCTGTTTGATGAGATAGACTTGGCGGCTGCTTGGTTGCAGCAGACGCGCTTCCAGGCTTCGAGCCCGGCCGCTGCGCCGCGCTACTCGGCGGCCGGGCGCGCCGAACTGGGGCTCCATATTGCCGCGCTGGCCCAAACGCTAACCCGGCGGGCCTAGCGGGCAGGGGTAGGGAATAGCTGGCCCTACCCCTGCCCGCAGCTTGTACTCTTCGAACCGGAAGCGGCAGTCGTCGGTGCGTAGCTCAAAACGGTCGATTGTCCGCCGCCGGGCGAAGCGCCTTCCATGACCTTTGTTGGCATCATCTACTAACGCCTACTGTCATGGAAAGAAAGCACTTCCTCAAAAGCTTGTTGGCTGGCGTAGCGTCGGCGCCGGTTCTGCTTGCCGCTTGCGGCAAAGAGGATTCCGTAACGCCTGCCGCCACCACTACCACGGGCACTACTTCTACCGGCACGGCCTCGGATAGCTGCACGGTGGTGCCCACCGAAACGGAAGGCCCTTTTCCTACCCACACGCCCTCGTCGTATGTGCGGGCCGACATCACGGATGGGAAATCGGGCTACAAGCTGACGGCCACGCTCACCGTGACCAACAGCAACAGCAGCTGCGCGGCCCTGGCTGGCGTGCTGGTCGATATCTGGCACTGCGACGCGGAGGGCAACTACTCGTAGTACGGCGGCTCGGGCATGCAGTCGACCAACTACACCACGGTGCATTTCCTGCGCGGCCGCCAAACCACCGATGCCAATAGCCAGGTGGTGTTTACCAGCATCTTTCCGGGCTGGTACTCGGGCCGCGCCACTCACATCCACGTGCACGTGTACAGCGCGAGCGGCACGTCACTGAAAGTGACGCAGATAGCCTTCCGCGAGGGCACGGGTGCCGCGCTGGCCGCCGTGGCCGGCTATGCCAAGAGCATGACGGGCTACACGACTAACAAGAACGACAACGTGTTTAGCGACGACACGGCTGGCCTGCAGCTCGCCACCGTCACGGGCAGCACCGCCGCGGGATTTCAGCTGGCCTTTACGCTGGCTGTGCCGGCCTAGCGGCGGCTTTTTTAGCTCAGCTGATTTGCTGGAGATTGTTGTGGGTTGCTAGAAAATGAATAGATAATTAGTATGGCTGACCGCACTATTACGCTGTGCTACTGCAAGTTAGCCCTACCTCGCCATTCGCTTGCTGCAAGCCGCAGGCTAATTTTATGAAGCAGACTCCGGGCAAAATATTTCTGGCCGAGCAGTGGGGCTTGCTGGAAAACTCGTGTTTTCGGCGCTACTGCACCTTCCGGTTTGGTACTTACACCAACGAGCACAAAGGTCCATTTAGCAGTTTACTGGCGGTAAATGAAGAAACGTTGGCTGCCAGCCAGGCTGTGGCCTTGCCCGTGGCCGCGGCCGCCCAGGTGCTGCCGCTGCTTTCGCTCATCAGCCTGCGCAGCATGGAGAACAAACTGCCTGCGGCCAAGTTTATGCGCATCCACCGCTCCTACATTGTGGGGCTCGACCACGTGGCCGCTGTGGGCCGCGGCACGCTGCAAGTGCGCCAGCAAACCCTGCCCGTGGGCGACGGCTACCGCGAGGTAGTAGACCAGTTTTTAAGCCGCTGGAAATAAGCGACAATGCTTACCGGGTGGGTCGATAGCCCGCGCTTAGCGGCGCGGCAGCCTGCCCAAGGAGGGTAGGGGCCGCCGCGCCGCCAGCGGCCGGGCTAGCCGAGCTGCCAGCCGGGGCGGTAGTCGCGCTTCACGAAGCGGTTGACTTCTTCCAGGTTGGTTACGCGCATCTGAGCGTTATCCCAGAGCAGCTGCACGCCGCGGCCGGGGTAGTCGAAGCCGGGGCCCGTGGCTTTGGGGCGCTGCAGGTCGTAGCCGCGAATAGCCAGGTTGGCCATGAGCAGGGCTTCGGTGAGCGGGCCGGCCAGCTCGAAGGGCGAGCTCACTTCCTGGTTGCCGTAGCCGGCCAGGCAAGCCTCCACCCATTGCTTGTAGTGGCCCTTGGCGCCGCCCGGCACGCGGGCCAGTGTTTGCTTCACGTGCACCTCCTGGTTGCGGGAGGTGGGTAGCAGGAGCGGGTTTTCGGCGTAGGTGCTGGCCATCATCTTGCCCTTTTTGCCGATGAAGAGAATGCCATTACCGCCTTCGCCAAACATCTCGTTGGGGCCCAGCTCGGCGGGCCGCTCGGGCTGAATACCGCCGTCCATCCAGTGCAGGGTTATCTCGTGCTTGGTCTTGTGGGTTTTGGGAAAGGTGAGCGTGACGTGGCTCGACGGCGGGCAGCTGTCGGGGAAGTAGCCGCGCTTAAACTCATCTACGTACACGCTGCCCACGCTGGCCTGCACGGCGCTCACGTACTGCAAGTCCAGCACCCGAAAGGGCGCTTCGAGCAGGTGGCAGCCCATATCGCCGAGGGCGCCCGTGCCGTACTCCCACCAGCCGCGCCAGTTGAAGGGCACCAGCTTATCGACATACGGCCGGTTGGGCGCCGTGCCCAGCCACAGGTCCCAGTCGAGCTCGGGCGGCGGGCTGGCTTGGCCCGTAGGCCAGGCAATGCCCTGGGGCCACACGGGGCGGTCGGTCCAGCAGTACACGGTGTGCACCTCCCCGATGATATTGGCGTCGTACCACTCGCGCAGCTGCCGCACGCCGTCGTTCGAGGCGCCCTGGTTGCCCATCTGGGTCACTACTTTGTAGCGTTTGGCTGCCTCAGTCAGGGCCCGCACTTCGTGCAAGTCGTGGGCCAGTGGCTTTTGCACGTACACGTGCTTGCCCAGCTGCATGGCCGCCAGGGCTACCACGGCGTGGTTGTGGTCGGGGGTAGTCACCGACACGGCGTCGAAATTCTTGGCTTCTTTGTCTAGCAGCCGGCGCCAGTCTTTATAGTACGTAGCCTGCGGAAACGCCTTGCGCGAATTGGCGGCGCGGCGGTCGTCCACGTCGCAAAAGTAGGCGAGGCGCACTTTGCCGGTTTTGGCCAGCCCGTTTACGTCTACTTCGCCC
>CALMOO010000484.1:0-3982 GCA_937871705.1 uncultured Hymenobacter sp. | reverse complement strand
CCACGAGCTGGTCGCTGGGCGCCGTGTAGCCCTTGCCGCCGAGCACAAAGCGCGGCACGATGAGGATGCCGGCCGTGGCGGCAGCACCTTGTTTGAGGAATTCGCGTCTCGACGCGGGTGGGATAGGCTGGCTCATAAAGAACTGCTGGGTAGAAAGTACAACTGCCGGGCGCCGTTTGCCCCGGCCGGCCCGCACGCCGGGCGTCTCAACTTCACGCTACTAACTAGGCCGGGTTTCAAGCCTTCCCACCAGTGCGCCGCGGTCGTGGCTAGGCAGCGACTAACCAGCTGCGCTTCAAGCAAGCTGACTACCGCACCGCCTAAGCACGGCCGCGTAAGTTTGGGACGAATATAGGGCAAGCCACGGCGGATTTTAGAGGAAGTCCCGTGCCGCCCCTGCAGGGATAGCGCCCAGTTACAGGAGCCGCCATTGGCACTGCCCAGGCAACGCACAATAGTCGAGCCGGGCGTACCTTCCAGCTTCCGCTGCTACTATTTTGCTATGACAACCACTACCAAGCCTGACCCTACCTCCCGCTCCGCGAGTGAAGAGCTTGAGGCTTTACGCTTAGAAAATCAGCAGTTGCGCAGCGAGAAGGCGGCGCTTGCGACCCAGCAAGCCAAGGTCGATAAGTACGAGCAAAGCCAGGTGCGTTTCCGCACGGTGTTCGACCATTCGCCCCTCGGCCATAAAATAATTGATAACGAGCTGCTTATTCGTCAGGCCAACCCGGCCGTATTGGCTATGCTGGGCCTTGCCACGGCCGAAGAACTTATTGGCCGGCGCATTATCGAGTTTTCGCACCCCGACTACCGCGACGACTGGAGCCGCCTGCAGGAGAGCCTATGGGCCCATAAAATGGCCAATTTTACCCTGGAAACCTGCATGCTTCGGCAAAACGGCTCCTCGTTCTGGTGCCAGGTAACGTCGGTGTTGTTTCAGGACGAAGCGGGCGAGCTGGGGTACACTACCCTGGAAGACATTACGGAGCGCAAGACGTTGGCTATCGCGCACAAGCACCTCTACGACGCGCAGGAAACCATCTTGCACCTGGTAGCGCACGACCTGAAAAACCCTGTCAACAACATCCAGATAGTGGTGCAGTTGCTGCAGCAGCATGCGGCAATACGCGGCATTGCGCCGGACAGCGCGCAGCAAGACGTGCAGAAGCTGCTGAGCTTGGCTGCTCAGTCGTGCGGCAATGCCAATGCCCTGATTCGAGATGTGCTTTACCTGGGGCAGCTCGAATCAACCCGGCTCGAAAAGCACCGCACCGACCTCAGCGCGTTCTTGCGCGAGCGGCTGGAGGTGTTCCGCATCTTGGCCCAAGAAAAGCAGATTGAGTTGGAGCTGCACCTCCCGCCCCAGGCCGTGCACGTGGCTATTCACCGCGATAAATTTGGCCGCATCCTCGACAACCTGCTTAGCAACGCGCTGAATTTTACGCCCGCTGGCGGCAGCATTCAGGTGCGCCTAAAGGAGCACGACGGCCGGGTGCGCCTCACGGTGCAAGACACGGGCCTGGGTATTCCGGCCGAGCTGCAGCCGCACGTGTTCGATAAGTTCAGTCGGGCCTCGCGCGCGGGCCTCTATGGCGATACCACCACCGGGCTGGGCTTGTTCATTACCAAGCAAATCGTGGAAATGCACCAGGGCCAGATATGGCTTGAGAGCCGCGAAAACGAAGGCACCACGTTCTATATCGACCTGAAATAGGGGGGTAGGCGGTTGGTTAAAACCACCAGCGCCGAGCGCCCATGAAACCACGAGCCAGCCAGCCGGAGCGGCTGCTACACACAACCTTTGAGTAAACACACCGCTGGGTTTTAGTAAGCTTTGAAAACCGTGCGGGGCCTTGCGCCCTACTCGCCCAGCGTTGTCGCTGATGCGGGGGGTAGGGCAGCGAGCGCGTATTTTGCGCGCCTATGCGGCAAGTATACCTCATTTTGCTTTGCGCCTGCGCAGCTTTAACCAGCCAGGCCCAAGCCTTTACCTCTTCCGAAATAGCGCACTGGAAGCAGCAGGCGCAGCGCGTGGCCATCGTGCGCGACACCTGGGGCGTCCCGCACGTAACCGGCAAAACCGACGCCGATGCGGTGTTTGGCGTGCTCTTCGTGCAGTGCGAAGATGACTTTGCCCGGGTCGAGGACAACTACATCGAGGCCCTAGGCCGGCGCGCCGAAATAGACGGCGAGGCCGCGCTCTACTCCGACTTGCGCGCCCGGCTCTTTATGGATACCACCCGCGCCATTGCGGTGTATGCCAAGAGCCCCAAGTGGATGAAGCGGCTGCTCGACGGCTTTGCGGCGGGCACCAATTACTACCTGGCCACGCACCCCACGGTGCAGCCGCGGCTGCTGCGCCGCTTCCAGCCCTGGATGCCGCTGCTGTTCAGCGAGGGCAGTATTGGCGGCAATATCAGCGTGGTACCGGTCGAGCGCATCAAGGCCTTTTATAGCCAGCAAAAATCGACTTCGTGGCAGCGGCCCCGGTTTGAAGAACTCGACCGTGAGCCGGTGGGCTCCAACGGCTTCGCCATTGCGCCGAGCAAAACGGCGAGCGGCCACGCGCTGCTGCTTATCAACCCGCACACGTCGTTCTACTTCCGCTCCGAGGTGCAAATGACCAGCCAGGCCGGCCTCAATGCCTACGGTGCCGTAACGTGGGGCCAGTTCTTTATCTACCAAGGTTTTAACGAGCATTGCGGCTGGATGCACACTTCCAGCCAAGCCGACTCGATGGACGAATACCTCGAAACGGTGACGCAGCAAGATGGCAAGATTACCTACGCCTACGACGGCCAGCAGCGGCCTATGCAAACCGAAACGGTGTCGCTACCCTACCTCAAAGACGGGCAGCTGCTGCGCCGCAAATTCACCATCTACCGCACCGGCCACGGCCCGGTGGTGGGCCAGGTGGGCGACAAGTGGCTGACCGTGAAAATGATGGATACGCCGCTGGCGGCCCTGGAGCAGTCGTACCTGCGCACCAAAGCCACCGACTACGCCAGCTTCCGCAAGGTGATGGAGCTGAACGGTAACGCCACCAACAACACCGTATTTGCGGACCAAAAAGGCACCATCGCCTACTGGCACGGCAACTTCATGCCCCGCCGCCCCGCCGGCTACGACTGGAGCCAACCCGTGGACGGCAGCACCGCCAAGACCGAGTGGCAAGGCTTGCACCCGGTGGCTGACCTGGTGCAGGTACGCAACCCCGCCAGCGGCTTCATTCAGAATTGCAACTCGACGCCCTTCACCGTGTCGGGCCCCACCAGCAGCCCCGACAAGACCAAGTACCCCAGCTACCTGGCGCCCGATGCCGAGAACTACCGCGGCATCAACGCGGTGCGGGTGCTAAGCCGCAAAAAGAGCTTCACCCTCGATACGCTAGTGGCCGCCGCCGACGACCCGTATCTGGCGGGTTTCGAAAAGCTGCTGCCCAGCTTGCTCAACGATTACCAGCTACTCGCCGACTCGCCGCGCGACCCCTACCCCCCCGAAATTCAGCAAGCCATTGCCCTGCTGCGCAGCTGGGACTTGCGCTACGCCAAAACCTCGGTGGCCCAAACGCTGGCCATCTACTGGGGCGAGCGCATTCAGCGGCTGGCTCGCAGCCGCGTGCCGGCTGGCAAGGTGATAGATTACATCAGTCTGACCAATTTCACCATCGAGCATACTGCGCCCGAAGAAAAGGTATCCGCTCTCGCCGAAACGCTGGCTGAGCTGACCCGCGACTTTGGCAAATGGCAGGTAGCCTGGGGCGACATCAACCGCTACCAGCGCCTCACCGGCCACATTCAGGAAACCTACGACGACAGCCAGCCGAGCTTGCCGGTGGCGTTCACGTCGTCGGCCTGGGGCTCGCTGGCCGCCTTTGGCGCCCGCCCGGCGCCCAATACTAAGAAGCGCTACGGCTACGTGGGCAACAGCTTCGTGGCCGTGGTGGAGTTTGGCCCCCGCGTGGTGGCTCGCTCTGTGG